>CAYPHP010000657.1:0-3166 GCA_964410045.1 uncultured Acidobacteriota bacterium
ACCCGCTGCCCGTAGGCTTCTTGCGCTTCGAGGCGGTTGTCTGCTCCGGCGCGCGGCGGTCCGTTCCCGCCCTGCATCTCGGGATGCTCGGGCCGTAGACGTCGGCGTCGAGGAGTCCAACCTTGCATCCCAAACGATTTAGTGCGATGGAAAGGTTGACGGCCACTGTGGTTTTACCCACGCCGCCTTTGCCTGAAGCCACCGCGATGGTGTTCTTCACTCCGGGAATCGCGACCTTGTCGGCTACCGGGCGAGCGGGCGGGACCTCGGCGTCGAAGTGCACCACAACTTGCTTCGCTCCCGCGCGCGTCAATCGCTCGCGCACATCTCTCTCCAGGTCGGCCTTGTACGGGCAGGCCGGCGTGGTCAACACCACGGTGAGCGTGACGCGGTCGCCTTTCACGGCGAGATCGCGGATCATGTGCAAAGTTGCCAAATCGCCGCCCAGGTCCGGTTCCATCACCTTGCCGAGCGCGTCCATCGCTTGCTGTTCGGTCATCTCTCTCCTTGGCTACAGTCCTAAATCCTTCCACATCTTGTCGACTCGCGACTTGGTGGCCGCATCCATGCGGATCTCATCTGGCCAGGGCCGCGTGAAACCCTCTTCCGGCCACTTGCGGGTGGCGTCCACGCCCATCTTCGATCCGAAGTTGGGCAAGCGGCTGGAGTGGTCGAGCTGATAGATCGGGCCCATGGTGAACTGAATGTCCCGCTCCGGATCGATGTGGTTCAGCGCCTTCCACGCGACTTCGTTCACGTCGTGGACGTTCACGTCGTGATCCACCACCACGATGCACTTGGTGAACATGGCCTGACCCAATCCCCAGATCGCGCTCATCACCTTGCGCGCTTGACCGGGGTACGACTTTCGGATGGCGACCAGCATCAGGTTATGAAAGATGCCCGCCGCGGGCATGTGCATGTCCACGACCTCCGGCAATTGCAGCCGCATCAGCGGGAGGAAGATGCGCTCGATGGCGTGACCCATCCAGTAGTCTTCCATCGGCGGCGCGCCGACGATCGTGGTGGCGTAGATGGGATCCTTGCGATGGGTGATGCAGGAGATGTGGAACACCGGGAACGGCTCGGGGAGTGAGTAGTAGCCGGTGTGATCGCCGAACGGTCCTTCGGTGCGGAACTCGTCCAGGCGTACGTGGCCTTCCAGCACGATCTCGGCTTCCGCCGGAACTTCGAGCGACACCGTCTTGCAGGGGACCATCTCCACGGGTTTCTGGCGCAGAAAACCGGCAAAGAGCATTTCGTCAAGATCCGGCGGCAAGGGCAGAATTGCTGAAAACGTCGTGGCCGGGTCCGTACCGATGGCCACCGCCACTTCCATGCTGTTGCCGGTACGCTCGGACCCTTGCGCCGCGCGACGAAAGTGCTCCGCGCCCTGCTTGTGCAATTGCCAGTGCATCCCCGTGGTGCGTTCTTCGTAAACCTGCATACGGTACATGCCGCAGTTCCGTTTGCCGGTTTCCGGATTGCGTGTGAAGACGAGAGGCAGCGTGATGAAGCGCCCGCCGTCCTGCGGCCAGCATTGGAGGACCGGGAAATCCAGAACCGAGAAGCTGTCGCGGCGCACCACTTCCTGGCAAGGACCGTCCTTCACCGTGCGAGGGAAGAATGCGCCGAGGTCGGCGAGCATGGGCAGCATCTTGATCTTTTCGAGCAGGCCCTGCGGCGATTTCACGTCCAGGAAAACGCGGATGCGGTCGGCGACTTCGTCGATGCGATCCACGTCCAGGGCCAGATTCATGCGCCGTTCTGAGCCGAAAGCATTGATCAGCAGCGGCGTGCGGTAGCCCTTGGGCCGCTCGAACAGCAGCGCCGGGCCGGGCGGCGATTGCTTCGACACCCGGTCGGTGATCTCGGCGATCTCCAGGATGGGATCGGCTTCCTGGCGGATGCGCTTCAACTCTCCGGCTTTGTCCAGCGCGCGCACGAACGCCCGCAGATTGTCGTAGGACATGGAGGATCTATTATGAACCACGGATGAACACAGATGAACACCGATCTTACTTGCGGGTGAGCTGTTCTTCCTTGGCGGAGCGTGCGCCTTTCAGATCGCCGGCCGGGTGGATGTGAAACATGAAGTAGTGAACGAGGAACATCAGGACCAGCACGCCGCCAAACGTGCAGACGATGGTGGCGCCCGTGGGCAGGTCCAGCTTCACGGAGAAGTAGACGCCGAGTGCGGACACCAGCGTGCCCATGGTCCAGCCGATGGCCAAGCGCGGCCCGATGCGGTCGGCAAAGAGCATCGCTCCCACCGAGGGCACGATCAGGTAGCAGAACACCAGCAGGACTCCGGCGATGGCCACCGACGAAGTGACCACGAATCCGAACGAGGCGTAGAACAGGAAGTCCCAGAAGCGGATGGAAAGCCCTTTGGCCTCCGCCTCCGCGGGATGCATGGAAATCAGCAGAAAGTTCTTGCGAAAAATGTAATGAAACACTCCGACCGCCCCGTAGAGCAGCGCGGTGCGGCCCACTTCCTGCCAGGAGACCGCCAGGATGTTGCCCACCAGCATGTCTTTCAGGTGTTCGGTCTCTCCGGTGGCCTTGCTCATGGCCAGGATCGCGGCGGCCGAAGCCACCGCGTAAGCGATGCCGATGAAAGCTTCCTGCGGGATGTGTCCGCGCCGGGTGCGGATCAAGGCGAAGATGCCAGCGCCCAGGAAGGTGAACCCCAGGCTGATCCAGTAGGAACTGTTGCCGTGGGCGTCCAGTCCGGCCAAAATGGCGACGGTCGCGCCCAGCGCGGCGATCTGGGCCAGGGCCAGGTCCACGAAGATCACGCCGCGTTCCACCACGTGCACGCCCAGGTAGGCGTGGATCCCGGTGAGGATCAAGCTTGCGGCAAACGGCGCGAGCAGGAACTGAAAGATTTCCATTCCACTCCGTTCTTCCTATAGAGATCGGAACGTCTGCACCAGCAATGCTACATCGTAATCAAAGAGCTTGAAGTAGTCGGTGACCTCTTTCTCCCCACCGACCGACGGGAGCAGGACCACGACCTTGGCGCCGGTTTCGCGGGCCACCGCGTTCGGGGTTTTCAAGTCGAAGTAAGGTTCCACCAGGATCACCTTGATGTTCTCGCGCTTCATCATCTGGATGAGCTGGACGGTGTGCTGCGGGCCGGGCGGGATGCCCGGTCGCGGCT
>CAYPHP010000658.1:0-3162 GCA_964410045.1 uncultured Acidobacteriota bacterium
CCGACATGATAGAACCCGGGCGAGGCGGCTGTCAATTCGCCGCCACTCGCCAAGAAGGCATGACAGATCCCTAGATCGGACTGTCGCTGACCGTTGCCGCAGCGGTCGAATTCGATCGGACCACCACCGACTGATCACTGAAGAACGACCGCTGGCCGGTGGAACCACGCACTTGTGGGACACTGCTCACGGTGTACGTGGTTATGAAGCCGAAGGTCCCACTGGGCGTGTACGTGAAGACGTACCCGTTCTTGGTAAAGCTCGTGGATGTGCCCCCGGTCGACCCCGACAATACCGGGTCGACCAAGTCGGCATTGTTGATGTTTGCCGACCCGGAACTCGGCGCCCCCAACCTGGTCAGAGTGTCCGAGTAACCAGAGTTGTAGGTGGACATGAAGGTCGCTTCCGCCGTATTTAACGTGCGGATGGTTGCGACGGAAGAAGCTTCGTTAGCGGCGATCCGCGATCGCAACAGATTCGGAATCGCGATGGCCGCGATGATCAAGATGATCGCGACCACGATTAGCAGCTCAATCAGACTAAACCCTATGCGTGCCCCGCGTCTCGTTCGCATGGTACTAACTCTACCAGATGATTGGTGACTTTAAGGAAATAAAGAAGTTACTGCGATGGTGTGGTCGTGCGGGTAGGGGGGACTACTGGCGCCAAGAGCCGGGCTGACATGCCTGTTCTACATTACCGGCGCGTCGCTGACCGTGGCCGTGGGGGTGTTGTTCCCGCGGATCGTTCCGGTCTGGTCCATGAAGAACGACCGCTGTCCGGTCGAGCCGCGTGTCAGGGGATCGGCGGCGATGGCAAAGCGCTCGATCGCCGGAAACGTGCCAGTCGGCGTGTAAGTGAAGCGATACCCTGACTTGACGAAGCTGGTGGAGGTCCCGCCCAATCGGCCCGCGAGCAGGGCGTCCACCAGGTCGGCGGACGTCGCACTCGGCGCGGAGCCCGATGGCGCGGGTCCCATGGAGTCCAGGTCCGTACTAAAGCTGTTGTACGTCCCCGAGTAGCGCTGTTCCGCACCGTACAGCGTCCGTAAAGTGGATGTTGCGCTGGCTTCGTTGGCGGTGATCTTGGATCGCATCAGGTTGGGCAGTGCCAACCCCGCGATGATCAGGATAAGCGCGACTACAATCAACAGCTCGATCAGACTAAACCCTATGCGTGCCCCGTGTTGCTTTCGCATGGGTACTAACTCTACCAGAAAGAAGACCTCGGTTTCATCGGCGGACGGCCGGACGGCAGTTGTCGCAGACCCCGCAAGGCCGGGCAGCTAGGTCGAGGAACTTGCCGACCGCCTGCACCCGGCAAGCCCGGGAGTGGGCCAGGCGATCTAGCGCCATCAGCGACCGGCGGCGCAGGTCTTCCCGGCGCTGGGCGGTGGTTTCGGCCGCCTTCCAGGAACTTTTTGGGCCAGGATGAAATGCGCCGTCGCTGTCCACGCTGATCGCCCCCGCGTCGTACAACGGTCCCAGGATGGCCGACAGCAGGTTGTCGGATGGCGGCGGCAAACGCTCGCCGCGGAGTTGCTCGCCGAAGGTTCGCAGGAAGCCGTGGCGGTCGAGACCGGGCGCCGATTCGGCGGCTTTCCAGGCGCAACGAAAGTGATCGGAAGAAGGCGTCTCCTGATCCAGCATGCGTTCGGTATGCTCGAACGCCTCGCTGCTCCAAAGCATCGTAGCCGTGGCCCAGCGTCCGTCGCGTCCGGCTCGCCCGACTTCCTGCCAATAGTGCTCCACGCCGAACGGGACCGCCGCGTGGACCACTTGCCGGATATCGCGCTTGTCCACTCCCATGCCAAAAGCCGTCGTGGCGACCATGGTGTCGAGGCCGCCTTCTTGAAAAAGCAGCTGGGCGCGGTTCCGCTCCTCCGCGGGCAGGCCGGCATGATAGGCGGCGACCTTGATTCCACCGGCAGACAGAGTTTGCGTCAGGGCCTCGCTGTCCCGCCGGCTGAGCGTGTAGACAATGCTGCTTCCGCCGTTCTGCAGCATCTTGCCCAGATAAACCTCCCGCGCGCCGTAGTAACTGACTTCGCGGATCCGCAAGCTGAGATTGGCGCGGTTGATGGGCACCTGAATTTCGGTCAGTCCTCCGAAGAGATTCTGCAAGTCGCGTCGCACTTCCGCTCCCGCGGTGGCGGTGAACGCCAACACCTGGGGACGTCCCAGGTCCAGCCACACCGAGGGCAGAAGGCGATAGTCGGAGCGGAAATCGTGTCCCCAGGCCGAGAGGCAATGAGCTTCGTCAATCACCAGGCGCTCGACGCCTCGGGCTTCGAGTGCCGACCGCAGCGCCGGCTGGCGCAGCCGTTCCGGAGCGATGTACAGCAGGCGGCAGCGGCCGTTGCGGACCGCCTTCAGCACGCGCCCTTTTTCCTCGGCGGTCTGCAAGCTGTGGGTGGCTCCGGCCCAGCGGATGCCGCGCCGCCGCAGCCCGGCCACTTGATCGCGCATCAGCGCGATCAGCGGGCTTACGCACAGGCTCAAGCCGTCCCCGGCGGAAGCTGGAAGTTGGAAGCACAGCGACTTGCCTGCGCCCGTCGGCAGCACCGCGAGCACGCTGGCGCCCTTGACCACCGCGTCCAGGACCTGCTCCTGGTGAGGCTTCAGTGTCTTTAGCTGGAATTGTTGTTCGAGCTGCCGTAGGTAGCCGGCTGGCAGCGACATGCGCCGTTCAACTCCGGTGCGCTGTTTCGCTGACTACCGAGGCGAGGTCGAGGACTTCATTCAGGTAAGGAGCGTTTTCCTTCACATACTCGGCCAGGCGGGCAATCTCTTCAGGAGCGAGACGGCTGGCTTCACGCCGGATGCTGCGCGCTGAGCGTATGCAATCATCAACCGAATTCTTCAGACGAATCAAATCACCGCTAATCATAGCTCTCCGAGTGTATCACTGCGCCGCGTTGGGCACACTCGTTACCGGGCTGGAAAGATAGGGCGGGGGACAGGCTGCGGTCAAGTCTAGCTAGGCGAGATAGCCTGCCCCCCCGCTTGGTGGGTAAGCTACGTATACTCCTACAAGAAACGGAATGCAAGCGTTTTTATTTTGGGATCTTCCATGGTTGGAATGCGAGGTGAGCGGTGATAGAATGCTTGTTCCGGGTGCAACCGACAACCCGGGCGGTTAGCTCAGCCGGTTAGAGCGCCT
>CAYPHP010000659.1:0-3159 GCA_964410045.1 uncultured Acidobacteriota bacterium
CCTTTGGCGCGAAGGAGTCCAGCGAGGGATCGCTGGCGGCTTCGATTCCGGCGGTGGCCAACGCCATCTACGACGCGGTTGGGGTCCGCATCCACGATCTGCCGCTGACGCCCGAGAAGATCCTGCGCGCACTGAAACAGCGGGGAGGTCCGGCATGAGTCTCCCGCCGTTTGAGTTGCTGCGCCCGCGCTCGCTTGCTGAAGCGCTCGAGGTTCTGGCCAGGCATGCTGGCGAGGCGCAGATTGTCGCGGGCGGCACCGACCTCGTTCCCAGCCTGAAGCAGCGACTGTTCGAGCCGCGCTACGTGGTGGACCTGAAGCAGGTGGCCGGTCTCGACTCAATCTGCAACGGCAAAGGCCTGGAGATCGGCGCGTTGACGACGCTCGACAGGATTGCCGCGTCGCCGGAAGTGCGCAAGGGCTTTCCGTTGCTGGCCGAGGCGGTGGCGGCGATTGCCAGTCCGGTGCTGCGGACCATGGGGACGCTGGGTGGCAACCTCTGTCTCGACACGCGCTGCCTCTGGTACAACCAGTCGTACTTCTGGCGCAAGTCGTGCGGATTCTGCATCAAAAAAGACGGCGATGTCTGCCACGTGGCGCCGGGCGGAAAGCGCTGCTGGGCGGCTTTCTCGGGTGACGGCGCTCCAGCGCTGCTGGCGCTGGGCGCGGAAGTTGAGGTGGCGTCCCGCGCCGGTGTGCGGCGCATGCCGCTCGCGAATCTCTACACGGGCGACGGACGCGCCCGCTTGACGCTGCAACCCGGTGAAGTGCTCACTCGCGCCCTCGTGCCCGAGGAATCGGCGGGCATGCGGGGGGCGTATCTGAAGTTCCGTCTCCGCAACTCCATCGACTATCCGCTGGCCGGCGTCGCGGTGGCGTTGAGGGTCGGCGCCGACGGCGTGTGCGAACACGGAGCGGTCGCCTTGACGGCGCTGAATCCACGGCCGCTGCTGGTACCCGGCGCCGGCGAAGCGCTACGCGGCGCGCGGTACAGCGAGGAGTTGCTGGAACAGATCGCGCTCCTGGCTGGACGCGTGATGAAACCGCTAACCACGGGAGTGTCCACGCCGGACTACCGGCGGCAGATCGCTGGGGTCTACGTGAAGCGGGCGTTGCGGAAGGCTTGGCGTCAGAACCCGTAAGGTCGTAGGGCGAAGGGCCGAAGGTTCGTCGCCTCGTCAGGGTTGGGCTGGACTCTGCTCGAAGTTGGCGATAACAGAAATCTGGTAGGCCGACTTTTCCACCCAACCTTCCTGCCCCGGGCCTTGCATCTGCAACTTGAGCTGGAACGACTGGGCCTGCCCAACCTTCCGGCCGATGGGGAAGGCCGGGAATCGAGTGTACTCGCGATGCTCCCTGGCTGGCAGTGCAAAGGTCTGCGTCGGCCCTTCCAGGAGTGCTCTTCCGGCGCCGTCTGTCAACACGAAGCGAATGCTAAACGATCTGCCGTCGTCGTCTGGTTCACGTCGCCAGAGGGTGAAGGCATACCAGGACATCGGTACGGTGATTTCAGCCGGTAGCTCGACAGGAGCACCGGCGCTCAAGCTAACCCGGACTTCGGACAAGATCGAGATCAACGAAGGAGTGTTGTCTTCGCTGGAGATGATTACCTTCTGACAAGGTGCGAAGATCAATAGTTCCGGCATCGGTCGTCAGGCCGCCTGAAAGCGCAGACCCCGCTCGTCAATCGCGTCAGCCCGGTGTGCTGTGGTTTCGCGAACAGGCCGCTCTGTGTCCAGGCTGACCGTAGCGAGATTCGCGGCCCAAAGCTGCAAGAACCAGTTCCACCCCGGAGGCGCGGTCACGGCAGTGCTAAACCAGCGGGGACCTGCGGACAGCCACTTGGCCCGCAGATCAGAATGGCTGAAATCAAGATCGTCGGACCCGAATTCTGTACCACAGCAGTGGCAAATCCGGTGATCGGAAGGAGGGAATGTCAGTTTGTATCCGCAAACAGGACAAGGCCACATGTTCCTAATACCTCCTCTTGCATTGGGCCTCGAAATAGTCTCGATTCGTTTGCCGCTTATGCGTCACACCGGGGACCGGTTTAAAGTACGTTCGAAGTTCCGCGCCGCTGGAAAGCACACCGAACTCGTCCGTCGTGGGGTCGAACCGCACGCGATCGCCTCCCTCTCTCTCACATTCTACCGCCGTGGGGCTAAGAGGTCCCCCGAGGAAGTGATCTGCCATTCTCTCATAATCCTCTTGGGTGGCAGCCCCGACACCAACCCCATGGCGGCGAAAGTGGTCTGAAAGCGCAACCGGGTTGGCGAATCCGTTCGTGAAAAAACGCACAAGCCGGGCGAATCCTATCACAGCATATGCCCAAGCTGCGGCGTTCACTAAGGGCCAAGGAGCCAATGTTGCCTTTCCGCTGCCTTGTTCTCTTTAGCGCGCGCCGCCGTGATCGGTGACCAATCCCCAGGCGATCTGGGCGATCCGCGGGACCGCTGCGCCGTGCTGGCGGGCGTTCTCGGAGCTGGCGTTGCCCTGCAATCCGCGTGCGTAGACTCCTTGCACGATGCTGGCGCTCCGGAACAGCGAGAACGCCATGTAGAAGTGCCAGTTCTCGATCCCCGGACGCCCGGTAAGACGGCAATACTCCGCGATGTACTCTTCCTCTCCGGGAATGCCACGCACCTCCGGGTCGCGCACGTCCAAACCGGCGAGGATCGCCGTCGAGATGTGGTAGATCATGCAGTTGTACGAGAGATCGGCGAGCGGATGCCCGAGCGTCGAAAGCTCCCAGTCGAGCACGGCGAGGATCCGCGGCTCGGTGGGATGGAAGATGGTGTTCTCCAGCCGGAAGTCGCCGTGGACGATGGACGTCTCGTCCTGCGGCGGGACGTTTTCCGGCAGCCACTTCATCAACTTCTCCATCTCGGGCAGGTCGTCCGTGCGCGCTGCTTCGTACTGCCGCGCCCAGCGGGATATCTGCCGGGCGAAGTAGTTGCCGGGCTTGCCGAACTCTTCCAGCCCGACGGCCTTGTAGTCCACCCGGTGCAACGCCGCCATGCACTCGATCATCGCCTGGTAGATGGCGCGGCGTTCCTCGGGCGCCATCCCTGGTAGCCGCAGATCGCGGAAGACCCGGCCGGGCACGTAGTCCATCACGAAGAACGGCGTGCCGATCACGGACTCGTCTTCACAGAGCGCG
>CAYPHP010000660.1:0-3146 GCA_964410045.1 uncultured Acidobacteriota bacterium
CTACCGCCTGAAGGATGGCAACTGGGCCCAGGAGAAGGAAGCGTTCGCCGACCGGGTGATCGACATCCTGGCCAGTTACGCGCCGAACATCAAGAACGCCATCCTGCACCGCTACCTCGTGAGCCCGCAGGATCTGGAGACGGACTACGGCATGACCGGCGGCAGCATCTTCCACGGCGATATGACTCCGGACCAGTTGTTCTTCCTGCGTCCGGTCCCCGGCTGGGCGCAGTACCGGACGCCGGTGAAAAACCTGTACCTCTGCGGATCTGGGACCCACCCCGGCGGCGGCGTGATGGGCGCTCCGGGACACAATGCGGCACGGGAAATCCTGGCCGATTGGATGGATGGAAAGAATTAGCGGAGAACACGGAATGACACGGAACGCTTGGAAGACGACTGCAGTGTTGTTGGCGGCACTATCTCTTTGTGCCGCGAGTCTTGGTCCGAAGAAAGGCTCGCTAGTGATCGTCGGCGGCGGAGCCGTCGGGCCGGAGATCACCAGCCGGTTCGTTACGCTGGCGGGCGGTCTGGAGGCGAACTTTGTGGTGATCCCGACCGCGTCGGGCGACAACAGCCTGGATCTGGCGCGGGTGAAGAACGGCTTCGTGGAACGCTTCGGCGTCAAGAACGTCACCGTGCTGCACACCCGCGATCCGAAACAGGCCGATACGCCGGAGTTCGTCGAGCCGATCAAGACGGCCAGCGGCGTGTGGATCCCCGGCGGCCGGCAGTGGCGGCTGGCGGATGCCTACCTCAATACTGCGGTCGAACGGGAAATCAAGAACCTGCTGGAGCGCGGCGGCGTGGTTGGCGGCTCGTCAGCGGGAGCCACTATTCAAGGGTCGTACCTGGTTCGCGGCGCTGCTGGCGCCGACGGCAAGAGCGACGGCGACAACCGCATCATGATGGCCAAGGGTCATGAGGTCGGCTTCGGCCTGCTGACCAACTCCGCGATTGACCAGCACGTCTTGGCCCGCAACCGTCACAACGACCTGGCTGAAGTGATGGCCGCCCATCCGGGGTTGCTCGGGCTGGGCATCGACGAGAGCACCGCGGTGGTGGTCCGCGGCGACCAGTTTGAAGTGATCGGCAAGAGTAAGGTCCTGGTCTGGGATGGCAAGACGCATGAAGGCAAGGCCTACCGGGTCTTATCCGCTGGCGAGAAATTCAACATGACCAGGCTGAGTGTCGAGTAGAAACGGCCCGGCCGGGCGGTGTCTTCGCCCGGCCGGGGGGCTCCCCATTGAATGCGCCCAATTTCACACTAGGGGCGCAATGCCGATGGGAGCCCGATTCCAGGAAGAGACTTCAACATGCACGCGAAATGCCAATCCGAACCACCCTGGAAGTCCTTTCCTTCCATCGACTGTGTGGAATCCCGCACCGCCGAACTGGGTTAAGCCTCGCCGCGCTGGTGCTCTTTACGCACCATGATGTTGTCCTGCTTGGGTTCTGACGCGCACTCGATGGCCAGCGTGGTCACCGGATCGTCGGGAGCCTTGGCCGGCAGACCGGTGCAGCGCAGGCGCAGCTTCTCCTGGGTGAACTTCACGCTGGACCCCGACGCCAGCAGCCTTACCGACTTGACCTCGGTCAGCAGGCCGGCGATCACCAGCGTCTCCCCCGGCCAGTAGTGGGCATGGGCATAGAGCGTGTTGCCCTTGCGGCTGAAGCTCAGGTAGTTCGACCGGGTCAGGGAACAAGGGTCCGTGTTGTAGATGCTGGACCCGTTCTTGTCCATCCATTCGCCGACCTTGGTCAGGATACGCACGGACTCGTCGGGGATCGATCCATCGCCGCGCGGGCCGATGTTGAGCAGGTAGTTGCCGCCGCCCCGGGCGCAGGTGATCAGGTTGCGGATTACGGTCTTGGGAGACTTCCAGTTGTCGTCGGCGGCGTGATAGCCCCAGCTATCGTTCATGGTCATGCATGATTCCCAGGCGCGGCCCTGGTCGGAGGCGGCGATGCGCTGCTCCGGGGTGTCGAAATCCTCGGGGATCTTGGAGCGGTTGTTCATGATCACGTCGGGCAGCAGCCCGCGGACCATGCGGTTCATCTTGGCCGACTCCCAGCCGTCGGCGCTCAGCGGCCAGGCCACGTCGTACCAGAGGATGTCGAGCTTGCCGTAGTTCGTGCAGATCTCGCGTACGTGGGTGTGGATATAGTCCACAAATCGGCGGCGGGCATTCTCGTCGGTCTCGCAGCGCGCGCCGTCGGGATGGTGCCAATCCATCAGCGAGTAGTAGAAGCCCACGCGCAGACCTTCGGCGCGGGCGGCCTCCACGTACTCCTTCACCAGGTCGCGTCCGGCGGCCTGTTTCGGCGCGCAGTACTTTGTTGTGGCGGTCGGGAACAGGCAGAAGCCCTCGTGATGCTTGGTGGTCATGACCATGTACTTCATGCCGGCGCGGCGGGCCAGCCGCGCCCAATCGCGCGCGGCGTTGGGCTTGGGCTTGAATTGGCCGGCGAGTTTCTCGTATTCGGAGACGGGGATGCCCTCGTTCTCCATCACCCATTCGTGGCGTCCGAGGACGCTGTACAGGCCCCAGTGGATGAACATTCCGAATTTCGCTTCATGCCACCACTTCATGCGGCGGACGCGGTCCGCGTCCGCCGCGGGGGATGGGGATTGGGGGTTGGGGGTTGGAGTCTGAGCCATCACACTCCCTGCTGCCAGCGTCGCTACAAGTTCGCGTCTTGTCATTGTCTTCCTCCGACCTCTAGCCTCTAGCCTAGAGCCTCTAGCCTGCTTTTCGCGTGTATCATACAAGGCGGCATGTCTGAACTGAGAAAGTTTTCCGTCGCGCTGGTGCAGATGGCGTGCTCGCAGGACGCCGATGAAAACTTGCGCCGTGCGGTGCTCCGCGTGGAGGAAGCCGCCAAGAAGGGTGCGCAGGTGATCTGCCTGCCGGAGCTTTTCCGATCCCAGTATTTTTGCCAGAAAGAAGACGCGGCCTTGTTCGACCTGGCTGAGCCGGTTCCCGGCCCGTCGACCGAAGCGCTGTCGGCGGTGGCGCGCAAGGCGGCCGTCGTGGTGATCGCGCCGGTCTTCGAGCGCCGGGCCGCCGGCGTCTACCACAACAGCGCGGCGATCCTCGATCGCGACGGGCGGATCGCCGGGCTGTACCGCAAGATGCACATCC
>CAYPHP010000661.1:0-3135 GCA_964410045.1 uncultured Acidobacteriota bacterium
GGCCTGGCGCATTCCAGCCCCATCGTCTGGGGCGACCGCGTCTTCGTCACCACCGCGGTCAGCAGCGATCCGAAATCCGTGTTTCGCCACGGTCTCTACGGCGACGTGGAACCCGCCGCCGACGTGACCAAGCACAGCTGGCGGGTCTACGCGCTGGACAAGAAGACCGGCAAGATCCTCTGGCAGCAGGTGGCCCACGAAGGTGTGCCGAAGACCAAGCGCCATCCCAAGTCGAGCTTCGCTTCCAACACTCCGGCCACCGACGGCCGTCGCGTGGTGGCGTTCTTCGGATCAGAGGGCTTGTACTGCTACGACGTCGACGGGAAGCTGCTCTGGAAGCAGGACCTCGGCGTGATCGACGCCGGTTGGTTCTACGATCCCGACTACCAGTGGGCTTCGGCCAGCTCGCCGATCATCTACAAGGACTTGGTGATCATCCAGGCCGACAAGCAGCAGGACTCCTTCGTCGCCGCCTACAGCATCAGAGACGGCAAGCGAGTTTGGTTCACGCCGCGCGACGAAATCCCAGGGTGGGGCACGCCGACGGTCTACGAAGGTCCGCCGCGCGCGGAACTGATCACCCACGGCACCAAGTTCATCCGCGCCTACGATCCGATGACCGGCAAGGAACTCTGGCGGCTGGGACCCAACTCCGAAGTGACCACGCCCACGCCGATCATCGCTCACGGCCTGATCTTCGTGACCAACGGATACCAGAAGCTGCAGCCGATCTACGCCATCCGCCCGGGCGGCAGCGGTGACTTGACCTTGCCTGCGGACAAGGACTCCAGCGACTTCATCGCCTGGCGAAAGAAGACCGGCGGACCGTACATGCCCACTCCGGTGATCTACGGCGATTACTTCTATACCTGCGCCAACAACGGGGTGATGACCGTGTACAACGCCAAGACCGGCGAGCGCATCTACCAGCAGCGCCTGGCGCACAAGGGCGGCGGCTACAGCGGATCGCCCGTGGCCGGCGACGGCAAGGTCTATTTCCCCAGCGAAGACGGGGAAGTCCACGTGGTCAAGGCCGGACCCGCCTACGAGTTGCTGAGCGCCAATGCCATGGGCGAGCAGCTTATGGCGTCGCCGGCCATCTCCGACGGCTGGCTGATCATCCGCGGGCTGAAGCACGTGTTCGGAATCGCAGGTCCGCAGGGCGCGCACGCCTCAACGAAGAAGAGTGAATAGCATCCTCCTTTCCGACGAGACGCTGGAGCGGGTCAGCCGCGGCCAGGGATCGTTTCCGGAATTGGCGACCGCGCTCAAGTCCTTTTCCGGCCTGGTGATGATTCTGCCCGCCAAGCGGGCCGTGTCCCTGACCAGCCTGTTGTGGTCGGCGATCGGCGAGCCCCAGCCAACGTCCGCGCCGCCGGAGTCGGAATCTGCATCGGAGCCGCTGGGCGAGCGCGACGCCAACGGGATGCTGGGACCGTACGTCTTCACCACCGAAGCGCGGGCTCGTGCGTTCCTGGCGCGGACCGGTCTCGCCCCATACCCGGCGACCTGTCTTCGCAGCCAGCCCTGGACCGGCGGTGTAGCCGAGTTCCTGGAACGCGGCTATTCCGGAATGATCCTCGATCCCGCCAGCCAGCACGCCCTGGCCCTCGATCGCCGCGGGATGAGCCGTCTATACGCCCAGTTGACCCTGGAGCATCTGGCGGGTCTGCCCGTGCTGCGGGTGGTGATGATCAACCAGAAGTTCCACGCCCAGAAAGCGCCGCAGGGATCGGGACTACAAGCCTTCGTCTACGACAACCGGGAATCGGCCGGATTTGGATTGCCGAGGTTGCCCGGAGGCGGCGTGGCGCTCTCCACTCGCGAAGCGCCCACGCGCGAGTTCCTGCAGCGCGCGCTCTCGGCAGGCATCACGTACCTGGTGGTCAATCCGGCTGCGCCGGGCGAACGGGTCTACGACAAGGCGGATCTCGAACGGATGGTGGAAACGGTCCACCCCGCTCCGGCGAACCTGCGAGAGGCGCAAAACCTCCGCCAGCGGGCCATGGAAACGCCTTCCTTCACCCCTCATCCGCTCACCGGGCGTTCCGAGGACGCTTCCCGCGCCGCGCTCTTCTCGCTCAAGGAACAAGTCGACATGGGCGCCGCCGAGCCCTGGCAGTTCATGGAGGCGCTGGCCTACGAAGCGGACTTGCTTTTGCCGGTCGCCGCGCCATCCGGCGACGGTCTGCTGTGGCCCGAGCCGCAGGTGTTGACGCGTGCCGAGGCCAAGCGCCGGTTGCCGCAGGAAGCTGTGCAACTCTCCGGGCTGGAAGCGCTGCGTTGGCTGTGGTCCGCGCCGAACGCCGCCGACACCGTAGCGCTGGCCGGTTCTGAGACCTTTCCTCTCGACTGGGCCGCCATGGTGCTCTTTCCCGCGGCAACGGAGATCGCCGACCTGAGGAAGGTTCCGATCGTCTCTCACGTTCTGTTGGGGCGGCTTCCCGGCGCCCGCGCGCTGAAGCCGCAAGCGTTGAGGGCGCTCGCAATCCACTGGAAGGACTTGGTGAAGTTTCAGGAACCGCACACGGTGATGGGAGAGGGCGAGCGGGAAGGGAAGCGGTACCTGCCGCTGTTTTGCAGTCAGCGCAGCCTGGCGGCTTTCCGCTTTGCGCCTCAGGGATTCGCCGGCACAGCGGACCCGGCCGGCAGCGTGCCGCCGTTTACTCGCTGGTTGCCTGCGGCCGCCCGTTGCGACGGCCTGTTGCTGGAAGCCGCCGGCGGCGGGGCGCCGCTCCCCATCGACCATACCGACCTGTTGGTGCTGCAGGCCTGGGCCGTGAATCCGCAACGAGCACCGCAGCCCGCCGAGATCATTCGCGAAGCCGGCCGCCTGCTCGACGCCCAGGTGCTCACTCAGGAATTGGCCGGACGCATCGCTGCCGATCTTCCCCGTTACTGGATCGCCCGCCGCGGCCCGGAGTTGTTCCGCTTTCCCGGAACCGAGGGCTGCTGTCTGTTCACCAGCGAAACCGATACCCGGCTCTTTCTGGCCAAGGCCCGCACGCTGGATGTGGACGTGGATTTCCAGCCCTCGCTGCTGATCTCGCGCTGGCATCAGAACGCCTTCTTGACCGTGGCCGAGGGATCCGGCGACGTCTGGATTTGTCCGGAAGATCCGCTGTTCGGTGGCGG
>CAYPHP010000662.1:0-248 GCA_964410045.1 uncultured Acidobacteriota bacterium
CGTTCTTGTCTTCTCTGATCTTGTTGGTGGGAGCGCATGCCACAGCCGTGTCCGCGACCCGGGAGGCGGTGATATGAAGGCCGCGTCCAAGCTGCTGCGGGCGATCCCGGCCGTGAACGAACTGCTGAAGCGTCCGGCGATCGTGGATCTCAGCGAACAGTGCGGACGCCAGTACGTCACCGGACAAGTGCGCGAGGTGCTGGCTGCGGTCCGCAAGGAAATAGCCAAAGGCGGCACGGGCGCGGACG
>CAYPHP010000662.1:258-3131 GCA_964410045.1 uncultured Acidobacteriota bacterium
GAGTGATTGCGGCGGTCCGCGCCGGGACGGATCCGTCGCTGAAGCAAGTGATCAATGCCACCGGAGTGATTCTGCACACCAACCTGGGTCGCGCTCCCATGAGCGAAGCAGCGCTGACCGCCGTGGGCCACGCCGGTCGCAGATACACAAACCTGGAATTCGACCTGCAGACCGGCCGGCGCGGCAAGCGCGATGTGCATGCCGCCGGGCTGCTGCAGCAATTGCTCGGCGTCCCGGCCGTGGTGGTGAACAACAACGCCGCCGCAGTCTTCCTGGTGCTCCACGCGCTCGGCTCCGGCGGCGAGGTGATCGTCTCCCGGGGCGAGTTGGTGGAGATTGGAGGGTCATTCAGAGTCCCGGACATCATGGCCGCCTCCGGCGCGACGTTGAAGGAAGTGGGCACTACCAACCGCACACGCCTGTCCGACTATGAACGGGCCATCAACAAGAACACCCGCCTGCTGCTGAGCGTGCATCGCAGCAATTTCCGGATCGTGGGCTTTACCGAACGTCCCGCGCTCGCGGATCTGGCCAAGCTGGCGCGGCGCAAGCGCGTGCCCCTGGTCGAAGACTTGGGCAGCGGATGCCTGTTTGACTTGCGGCCTTATGGCATCAGTGACGAGCCGTTGGTTCAGGACAGCTTGAGCGCAGGCGTCGACCTGGTGACTTTCTCCGGGGACAAACTGCTGGGTGGACCGCAGGCTGGGGTCATTGCCGGCCGGCCGGCCCTGGTCGAGAAGGTGCGCAAGAACCCGCTGTTCCGCGCGCTGCGCGTCGACAAGATGACCTACGCCGCGCTGGCGGCGACCTTACGCAGCTATCTCAGCGAGCGCCTCGACGATCTGCCGGTGGCGCGCATGATCCGCTTGAAAAAGGAAGAGATCACCCGGCGCGCCCAAGCTTTTGTCGCAGCCGCGAAGACAGGCAGGCACGGCTTGAGTCTCGATCTGGTGGACGGCGAGTCGGTGATCGGCGGCGGGTCCACACCGGGCCAGACGTTGCCCACCACCTTGGTCGCGGTGACGCACCCGCGCCTGGGCGCCAAGGATCTGGAGCGCCGTTTCCGCAGCAGTAATCTGCCGGTTGTGGTGCGTGTGGAGGACAATCGCGTCCTGCTGGACCTGCGCACCGTTTCCCCCAACGAGGAGGTCCTTCTCCTCACTGTGCTAGAGTTTCTCGAGGGATCATGATTCCGCGCTACACACGCCGCGAGATGGGGGAGGTCTGGAGCGAGCAGAACAAGTTCCAGCGCTGGCTGGACGTGGAGCTGGCGGTCGCCGAGGTTGAGGCCGAAGCTGGATTGATTCCCAAAAGCGCGGCGCGAGCATTGCGCCAGAAAGCCTCCGTCGACGTCGCGCGAATTCAGGAGATTGAGCGCGAGGTGAAGCACGACGTGATCGCCTTCACCACCGCGGTCGCGGAAACGCTTGGGCCGGAATCGCGCTTCCTGCACTATGGCCTGACCTCCAATGACGTCGTGGATACGGCGCAGGCTCTGCAAGTTCAGCAAGCCTCGCGCTTGATCGGCAAAGGCTTGCAGCGGCTGGGCCGTGTGCTCCAACGCCGCGCCTTCGAGTTCCGCGGCGCCGTGTGCATCGGGCGGACGCACGGCATTCATGCTGAACCAACAACGTTCGGGCTGAAGCTGGCCAATTGGTGGAGTGAAAACCAGCGCAACACGCGGCGCTTCCTGCTGGCCGCAGGCGGCCTGGCGGTCGGAAAGCTTTCCGGCGCGGTCGGCACCTTCGCCCATCTTTCCCCGGACATCGAGCGACGCGTATGCGAGCGGCTCGGACTGAAGGCCGCCGAGATCACCACGCAGGTGATCGAACGCGACCGCCACGCCTTCTACCTGGCCACGCTGGCGGTGATCGGAGGGTCGCTGGAGCGCATCGCCACCGAGATCCGCCACCTGCAGCGCACCGAGGTCCGCGAGGCCGAGGAATTCTTCGACGTCAAGCAGAAGGGTTCGTCGGCCATGCCGCACAAGCGCAATCCGATCGTCTGCGAGCAGATCTGCGGGCTGGCACGAGTCATGCGCGCGAACGCCCAAGCGGCCATGGAGAATCAGGCGCTATGGCACGAGCGCGATATTTCCCACTCTTCCGTCGAGCGCGTGATCCTGCCCGACTCGACCATCCTGGCAGATTACCTGCTCGACCGCACGGCAACGGTCGTCGAGAAGATGGTGGTCTATCCCGAGCGGATGAAGAAGAATCTGGAGTCCACCGGCGGCCTGCCATTCTCCGGGCAGCTACTGCTCGACCTGGTGGAAAAGAAGGGCGTCACCCGAGAGGCGGCCTACCGTTGGGTGCAGCGCAACGCGCTGCGAGCCTGGGACCGCGGTCTCGATTTCCGCAAGCTGGTCCGGGCTGACAAGGACATCCGGCGCGCGCTGCGTCCGGCCGAGATCAAGCGCGCCTTCGATCTGCGGCGTCAGTTGAAGAATGTGGATTCCATCTTCAATCGACTTTTCAACCACGGATGAACACAGATGAACACCGATCCGATCTGTGTGTATCCGTGTTCATCTGTGGTTGATTAAGGCTTTCCATGAGAGCGCTCTCTCTCCAAGCCTACAAGCGCCTTGAAGTGATTGATGCGCCGCGGCCGGAAGTCGGTCCGGACGATGTGTTGGTTCGCGTGCGCGCCTGCGGGATCTGCGGCAGCGACGTGCATGGATTCGACGGCAGCTCCGGGCGGCGGATTCCGCCGCTGATCATGGGTCACGAGGCCGCTGGAGTGATCGCCGAGGTTGGGGCGAATGTCAGTGGTTTTCGCGAAGGCGATCGCGTCACGTTCGATTCCACGATCTCCTGCGGCGCTTGCGATTACTGCCGGCGTGGCCGGATCAATCTCTGCGACCATCGCCG
>CAYPHP010000663.1:0-3115 GCA_964410045.1 uncultured Acidobacteriota bacterium
AGCGGAATGGGAATATGCGGCGCGCGCGGGATGCCTGGGTCCGCGCTACGGCGAGGCGGCCAAGATCGCCTGGTGTCAGGTCAGCCCGCCGGCCCCGCAACCGGTCCGCAAGAAGGAACCCAATGCCTTCGGCCTCTACGACATGCTCGGCAACGTCTGGGAGTGGTGCTCGGATTGGTTCGCGGAATACGAATCCGCTGAGCAGGTCGATCCCAAAGGCCCCGAGAAGGGCGCCTTCAAGGTGCAGCGCGGCGGGTCGTGGGATGATCACTGCGGGCAATCCCGCCTCTCCAACCGGACCTGGAATCTTCCCGGATCGCGCTTCCGGGATCGCGGCTTTCGGTGTGTACTCGACGAGTTCCCGAAGACCTAGTCGCCGAGTTCTCTCTCGATCGCGCCCCTGGCTTCGGGAGAGATGTCCACAAACTCGATGCCGATTCCTACTCCAGGCAACGAATAGCGCACCTCGGCGCGGACGAAGACCTCCTCGCCGGTGTTTTCCAGCACGAATCGGACCTTGAGGACCGAGCCCTCGGGGTACGTATGGATCGTGTTGATGAACATCCCGGTGGCACTGAGGTCGGGAACCCGGATCTGAATCTCTTCCGCGCTGCCCTCGTAGGAGATGGTCAGATCGCGGTACTGGCGTCTGCGACCGGTGTTGCGAATCGGCCTTTCGTTCATCGGTTGGCCCTTTCGCGCCGAGGAGTGGGAACGCCCGGCGGCGTGGCCGCCTGGCGCGCGCTTGTAGCGCAATACGGACAGTAAACGAAGGCGGGAGCTAAAACCTTGCCGCAGTTGTGGCACCGCGTGGAGGTCACGTTGTCGAAGGGTACCACCCGCAGCACCTCCTCCAGCGTGGTCAGACCAACTTTGACCTTCTGCAGGGCGTCCTCCTGCATCAGCCGCATGCCGGAAGCACGAGCTTGTTTCTTGATGTCCTCATCCTTCGCTCCGGAACGGACGGTGTTGCGGAGTTGATCGTCGAACACCAGGATTTCGTAGATGCCGACGCGCCCTCGGTAGCCGGATTGATCGCATCTGTCGCAACCGATGGGCTGGTACATCTGGTCTTCGAAATCGGTGATGCCCGCGGCCATCAGACGGCTGAAATACTCCGTGGACATCGGAACCTGATCGCGGCACGTACACAGCTTCCGCACCAGCCGTTGGGCGATGATGGAGGTGATCGAGGCCGCCAGCAGAAAGGGCTGAATCTGCAGGTCCATGAGACGGGTGAGCGCGGCCACGGCGTCATTGGTGTGCAGAGTGGAGAGCACCACGTGGCCGGTCTGCGCGGCTTGCAGAGCGATCTCCGCGGTCTCCTGGTCGCGGATCTCCCCCACCATGATGATGTTCGGATCCTGACGCAGAATCGACCGCAGGCATGTGGCGAACGTCAACCCCGCCTTGGCGTGGACCTGGACCTGGTTCACCGCCTCCAGCTTGTACTCAACCGGATCTTCCACAGTGACAATGTTGACGGCGGGAGAACGCAAGGTATTCAAGCACGAATAAAGGGTGGTGCTCTTGCCCGAACCCGTGGGTCCGGTCACTAAGAGCATGCCCTGGGGCAAGGACAGAACTCCCGCCAGCAGCCGTCCGGTTTCCTCGTCCAGACCCAGGTCTCCAAAGCCGACTCGAGCCGCCGCGGAGTCGAGGATTCGCATGACGACTTTCTCACCGTAGTGAGTGGGTAGCGTGGAAACACGCAAGTCCAGGTTTCGGCTTCCCAGCTGCACCAGGAACCTGCCATCCTGCGGTTGGCGCCGCTCGGCAATGTCCATATCCGCCAGGATCTTCACCCGCGAGACCAGGGAAGTCTGCAACTCCATCGGCACCTGGGTCATCTCGCGGAGCACACCGTCCACCCGGATGCGGACAATAGTCAGCTGGGCCTGCGGTTCAATATGGATGTCGCTGGCCTGCTTGGAAACTGCCGAGGCCAGAATGGCCGACAGCAGGCGCACCGCGGGAGTCTTCTCCTTGCGCAGCTCGGCCTCGAACTCTTCCATGGCCTGCTTGTTCTTTTCGCCGGAGCTGGCCGCGTAGAACTGCATGTCGCTGACGTCCACCTGGTCGACAAAGCTCTTCTGCTTGCTCTCGCCTCCGCCGATCACCGACTCCCGTTGCTTGTAAAATCTCTCGGCGGCCTCCAGGATCTCCGAGGCGAAACCCAATCGGGGCGCGATTTCCATGCCGCAAACAAAGCGCAGTTCGTCCAGAGTCCGTAAGTTCTGAGGCTCCGCCATCACACACACCAGGCGGCGGCCTTCCTGGGCAATCGGCAGAGCGACGTGGCGCACCGCGCTGGCATAGGGGACCATATCGAGTACGGAGCGCTCCACCTTGGCGAAGCGAGCATCGACGTAACGGAACGTGGTGACTTCTTGGAGCGCGGTGATCACATCGTCTTTGGAAACCAGCCCTCGTTGCAGCAGGTGTTCACCCAGCAACAAGGAGCCGGCCTGTTGGTCCTGCAGGGCTTTCTCCAGGTCGATTTCCGTGATGCGTTTTCGTTCTTTTAGTACATCTCCCAGCCGCTTTTTTGGCATGTCCCGTCGTTTTGCCCCTTCCGGGTAGGAGAACTTCCAACCCTTTCTATCATGCTCTAGCCGGCGGTGGAAGAGTTCATCGCGGTCAGGAGTGGTTTCGGGGTCACTCCCCCTCAGTGTCAGCCAAAGTAGCGGCGCCGCGCACTTCCTGCCTTATAATGTGGGCACCTATGCACATTGACGATCTTCTCCGCGTGGCCGTGGAACGCAAGGGCAGCGATCTCCACCTGAAGGTAGGCAACCACCCTTGTATCCGCGTTGACGGGGACCTGAGCCAACTGACCGAGTTCCCCCGCGTGACCCCGGAGGACATGCTGAACATGGCCTTCAGCATGATGTCCAACCGGCAGAAACGTCTTCCAGCAGCGCGGGAACGTGGGATTGGTGTTGCGCGTCGTGCCCACCAAGATCCGCACCGTCGACGAGTTGAACCTGCCGCCGGTGATCGCCTCCATCTGCGAGGAACGCCGCGGCCTGGTCCTGGTTACCGGGACCACTGGCAGCGGCAAGTCCACTACGCTGGCAGCCATGATCGACCGGATCAACAACAACCGACCCGA
>CAYPHP010000664.1:0-3108 GCA_964410045.1 uncultured Acidobacteriota bacterium
AGGCCAGCCCGGAGGCCTGCGAGATCGCTGACTTGCGCGATCGCCAGAAGCAGATGGCTCAGGAAATGGAGTCCCTGCGCAGTTCGGCATCGGTGGAGCGGAAGGGCGGGTTCCGCAGCCTGTTCGGAGGGTCGCAGCCGGCAGCCGCGCCGGCCATCAGCCCGGATGAGCTTTCCTCGCGCGTGGCGGTGCTGGTCGACCGCATGATGGAAGTGCACGCGTCGATCACCCGCCTTAGCCAGACCTACGACACCATGATCGGGGAAATGCTCAACGTGCCCGAGAACATGGAGGAGATGTTGGGCGCGTCACGCACTGAATTGCAGATCTCCGAAATGCGGCGGAAGGGCGGTGACCGCGGCGATATCGCCTTACTGGAAGAGAAAGCGGAAGTGCAGCGTTACCTTCAGGACGAACTCTACCGCACCGGCGACAAGCTGGGGTTGCTGCCCTTTGTGGCCGCTTCATACGAAGTCGGGCGGATCTATGGCGATTATTGCCCGCCGATCAATCCGCAGACATTGAAGCAGGCCTTGCTCCTTCCCGAAGAACGCAAGAAGGTGGCCGACCTGGTGCGCCACTACAAGATGCCGGAAGGCCGCCTGGCGGCTCTGGAAGAAGCCGCCGGCCGCGCCCGGACCGCCTCGCCCCGCGACCTTCGCGTCCAGTTGGTGAAGTATGTGACCGATTATTCCCGCCATCGCCGCGACACCGCGCACTTGAACATTTTCCAGGGGCTTGCCGACCGGATCAACCTGGTGATGGACGATAAGACCGAGCGGCTCTCCCGAGTGAACGGCACGCTTTACGAGTTCCTGATCTCCAGCGAGCAGAAGCCCGTGGAACGGTCCATCTCCGGCCACGTGATCCTGAAGGCCGATGTGCGCGACTCCACGCGGGTCACCTCGGAGTTGATGGCACGGGGTCTGAATCCAGCCAGCTATTTCAGCCTGAACTTCTACGAGCCGTTGAACCGAATCCTGCCGCGATACGGAGCGGAAAAAGTCTTCATCGAAGGCGACGCGGTGATCCTGTCGTTGTTCGAGCACGAAGGCGGCGGAGGGCATCCGGTGGCGCTGGCGTGCGGACTGGCCCGCGAACTCACCCAGATCGTCGAGTTGTATAACAACAAGGGAGAAGGCTCGGGATTGCCGCGCCTGGAGATCGGCGTCGGCATCACTTTTCGCAACAGCGCTCCGCTGTTCCTGTTCGACGGGGAGACCCGCATCATGATCTCGGAGGCCCTGAACCTCTCCGACCGCCTTTCCGGATGCAGCAAGCTGGCGCGCAAGTCCCTGCCCCAGAACCAATCGCTGTTCAACGTCTACATCTTTCAGACCATCCCCGAGGAGGTCGCCGCGGGGGCCATGGAAGAGTTCCTGGTGCGCTACAACGTCGACGGAATTTGCATCAGTGAAGAAGCCTTCGAGAAGCTGCGCGCCGAAATCTCCCTGACCACCCTGGACCTGGAGATGCCCCTGCTGTGGGGAAAGGACAAAGTGAAGCTGCACTGCGGCGCCGTCCCGCTCTCAGTCGACGTCTTCCAGCGCCTGGTGATTCGGGAAAGCCAGGTCCCGTTCGTCGAGCCCCAGACGTTCCGCCTGAAGGATGTCACCGCGCGGCGCTACTACGAGGTCTGCACCAATCGCCTGGTCTACGAGTACACCGAATCACTGTTGAACGGGAAGTAGCGCAGATTCTCGCGCCAAGGCGCAAAGCCGCAAAGAACACCTTCACCAGCCCCACTTTCTTTGCGCCTTTGCGTCTTTGCGCGAAATCCGTTCCGGTGTTCCTCAGGATTCTTCCGTCACCCGCTTCTTGTGTTTCTCCGGCTTGTGCTTGGGGTGCTGCAACACACGCTCCGGCGGAGGTGTGCCCAGGCGTTCCCGGGCGATAGCGCGCACTTCGGTTGCAGCGCGGAATCTCTTTTTCTTTTTCCTCTTCACGGCAGTTGGCGGAAGGCGGTGAGAATCGAACTCACCGCTGCGACGCCTACGCGGCACAGCCGCCGGCTTTGAAGACCGGGCAAGTCACCAGACCCATGCGCCTTCCGCCAGTCAGTATATCCAGGCTTGCTGACCTCGACGAGGTCAGTTCTTGCTTCCTCAACCGGATTTGAAGCTGGCGACGTCTTCTCCGGCCTGGAAAGGCGCGAAGCTTTTCTTTCCGGTCAGCTCGCTCATACGGGCGGCCACGTCTTCCAGATCTTTTTTGCCGAAGCCGACCATCG
The DNA here is from genome assembly GCA_964410045.1 of uncultured Acidobacteriota bacterium. Classification (GTDB taxonomy): domain Bacteria; phylum Acidobacteriota; class Terriglobia; order JAJPHL01; family JAJPHL01; genus CAYPHP01. Next base: position 2,231 of record CAYPHP010000664.1, read on the forward strand.
AATGCAGGATCTCCCCGCCCTTGCCGACCAGGAACACGCTGGGAACGTGGGTCAGCCCATAAGCGTTGGAGGTGGGATACTCGTCGGTGTCCTCGAGGAGCAAAGGAAAACTGATTCCGTAAGTCTTGGCAAAGTCCTTGGTTCCGCGGGCATCATCCTGGGACACGCCCCACACCCGGCCGAAGTGTTTCCCAAACCGTTCCAGGTAGGGAAGCGTGTACTGGCAGGTGGGACAGGAGACCTTGAAGAACGCCACCAGAAGCGGCCCGTCGGCCAAGGCATCCTTGAGTTGATAGGACTTCCCGTCCAGCGCTTTCCAAGAGAAGTCCGGCGCCTTCGCGCCCGGTTCCAATGCAGACATGAACAACCCTCCAAAGAATCGGCGGAAGAATCGCGCCACAGTCATTGCGTGCTTTCCATTATAGCTGCTTGAGCAGGTTCTGGGCCGCGATCAGGACGGCTTCCCACACCGGAGCGACCGGGGGCGCGTAGCTCAAGTCGAGTTGGGAAACTTGCTCCACGGTCATGCGGGCGTGCAGCGCGGTGGCCAACACGTCAATGCGTTTGGCCGCGCCTTCCGGCGCCGCCATCTGCGCGCCCAGCAGACGCCCGCTGCCGCGCTCGGCCAGCAGCGTCACGACGATCTTCTGGCCACCGAGATACGGCGCGCGCGTGACGTGCTCGATCGTCGCGCCGGCGACGCGGTATCCCGGCGCTTGCGCCACGGCGAGTCCGGTGCGCGCGCATTCCAGGCCAAAGACTTTCGTGACCATCGTTCCGACCACGCCCGGGAATCGCGCGCTGCCGCCAGCGGCGTTTTCGCCGGCCACACGCCCTTGTTTGTTGGCCGTGGTGCCCAGTGGAATCCACACCGGCCG
>CAYPHP010000665.1:0-3100 GCA_964410045.1 uncultured Acidobacteriota bacterium
AGGATCAGGGCACCGGCGGACGCTCGAGCCCGCAGAGCTTCTACAACATGCGCGCCGAAAAAGGCCCATCCAGCTACGACCAGAAGTTCAACAACACCACCAGCTTCGTGTGGGAACTGCCGGTAGGCAAGGGCCGCCGCTTCGGAGCGAGCATGCATCCAGTGGCCGAGGCCGTCTTCGGTGGATGGCAAATCTCGGGCATCAACGGCATGTACAGCGCCGAGCCGCTAAACCTGCTGGTGCTCAGCCCGGCGACCGCCGCATTGCGCGTCTCCGAAAACATCATCGCAGACTGGCGAGGACAGTCCAGCTTCCGGCCCAACGTCAGCGGCAATCCGGTGACCCCGGAGTCGGGGCGCACCAACGCGGCAACCGGCAGCGGCATCAACGGTTACTTCAACGCCACCACGGTGACCGCTCCCACCGATCCCAGCCAGCCCTTCGGCAATGCCGGCCGCAACGCCGTTCGCGGTTTCCCCAACTACCAGTTAGACATGGGCGTGCAAAAGGACTTTGCCTTGAGCCGTCTGCGCGAGGCGATGAAATTGCAGTTCCGTTCGGAGTTCTTCAACCTTTTCAACAAGACCAATTTCCGATTCGCGGACGGCAACGTAGATCGCTCCAACGCGGCATTCGGCCAGATCCGGGCGACCTACGCGGCGCGCCAGATCCAGTTTGGGCTGAAGCTGATTTTCTAGTTTGGAGTGCGGCGGCTTGCCGCCGCATGCGGTGGCAAGCCACCGCACTCCAGGGTTAGCCGAACTTCTTCCTGTAATCTTCGCGGCTCTTGAGGATCACCTCATGAGCCGCGGTGCGCCCGTAGACCGCCGGGATGGAGGTGTGCTTGGTTTCCGCGCCGGGGACGTCTTTGTAGGTGAGGAAGTAGTGGCGCAGCCGCTCGAGCACCTGCGGGGAAACATCGGCGATGTCCTGCCAGCGTCCATAAACGGCGTCGTCTTTGAGCACGGCGATGATCTTGTCGTCCGCCTGCTGGTGATCGATCAGACGAATGCCGCCCACCGGGATGGCTTCCACCAGGATGTCGCCGTGGGTGAACGTTTTTTCCGTGAGCACACAGATGTCCAAGGGGTCGCCGTCGCCCTGCAGACCTTCGCCGGCCACCAGGTCGCCGCAGTAGGTCTGGGGGATCAGGCCGTAGAGCGTCGGGCAGACGTTGGAGTACTTCTGCGGGCGGTCCACTTTCAAGTAGCCGCTGGCCTTGTCTACTTCGTACTTTACCGTGTCGGTCGGGACGATCTCGATGTAACAGGTCACCCGATGCGGGGCGTCCGGGCCGATGTTCACACCGTGCCAGGGATGGCACTTGAATAACGTGCGCATCACTTCCAGGATGCGATCTGCTTCTGACTGGCTCATCGCGGCATTATAATCGCAGCTTCTCTATGACCTCCCTGATTCCTTTGCTGATTCTGGCGGCTGCCACAACTTACCCACAGAAAGTTCGAGAGTTCGTCTCTCTCGGTGATCCGCGGATTCCCGCAGTGCTGTCGCAACCCGCCGGCTGGGCCATCCCGCGGGCTCGGGCCGAAGGTTTGCGCGGACGGCCCATCCGCGACGTTACTTGTGCGGTGAAGGGTCCGAACGACTCACTCTGGCTGTGCTCGGCACAAGGACTGCTGCATCGCCGCCGCGACGGGACCTGGGAATACCTGGCCGGGAAGCGCTACCTTCCTGACGACAACGTGCTGAGCGTGGTGCCCGGCGAAAACCACGTGTGGGTCCGGACGCAGACGGGCGTCAGCCGTATCGAGTACCGCCCCATGACTTTGGAGGAAAAAGCGGCTTGGTACGAGCGCCGTATTCCCGAACGCTTTGACCGCTACGGCTTCGTCGCGGGCAGGGAAATCGAGCGGCAATATCCGAACGACAACGACGGGCTTTGGACCTCCATGTACATTGGCGCGCAAGCTTTTCGCTTTGCCGCGACGCAGGCGCCGGAGGCGCGCGCCAGGGCGCGACGCTCCATGGAAGCGGTCATGCGATTGGAGTCCATCACCGGCATTCCCGGATTTCCGGCGCGTTCCTACATGCGCCGCGGCGACTATCGCCACAAGGACGGTGCGTGGCATCCAACTCCTGACGGCCAGTTCGAATGGAAAGGCGACACCAGCTCCGACGAGCTGGTCGGCCACTATTTCGCCTATTCCGTTTATTACGACCTGGTGGCGGAAGAGTCGGAGAAGCCGGCCATCCGCGCGGTGGTCGACCGCATCACCACCCATCTACTGGACAACGGCTATGCGCTGATTGACGTGACTGGCAAGCCGACCACCTGGGCGAAGTACGGTCCCGAGTACATTGCCAAGCAACCCGACGAGTTCGCGCTGAATTCCATGTTGCTGCTTTCTCACCTGCGGACGGCGTATCACATGACCGGAAAGCCGCGATTCCTCGAGGAGTATCGCAAGCTTGTGGGAATGGGCTACGCTCGCAACACGGCGCAGTATCTGCAAACTCGACAGGAGATCAACCACTCCGACGAGGAAATGGCTCTGTTGGGTTTCTATCCGCTGTTCAAGTATGAGGACGATCGAAAACTGCGGGCTCTCTACACCCGGGGCCTGGAGCAATGGTGGCAGAGCGGCAAGCTCCAGAAGAACCCGTTCTGGATCTACTTCTACAATTTCTGCACCGGGAAGAAGGTGCGCCTTGACGAAGCCGAATGGGCGCTCGCGCGCATCCCGCTGGACCTGGTTTCGTGGACGGTGCAGAACTCCCATCGCGCCGACGTGCGCATGGATACCGCCAAAGACCGCTTTAGCCGGCCGCAGTCGATCACCCTGCTGCCGCCCGACGAGCGTCCGGTGAGCAAGTGGAACGGCAATCCGTTCCGCATCGACGGCGGCAACGGCGGCCGCAGTGAGGACGACGGCGCGTTCTACTTGCTGCCCTACTGGATGGGCCGGTATCTGGGGTACTTGAAGTAGGACAGGCTGTCTAGCCTGTCCTCTGTGTTGTATAATCAACCCAAGCAAAACTCCGCGGAGAGGTGGCCGAGTGGCTGAAGGCGGCGGTTTGCTAAACCGTTGTAGGGGCTTAAACCTCTACCGAGGGTTCGAATCCCTCCCTCTCCGCCAGT
>CAYPHP010000666.1:0-3097 GCA_964410045.1 uncultured Acidobacteriota bacterium
AACAAGCTGCGCAGTTTCCTCACGGTTCTAGGTGTAACCATCGGCATCGGCGCGGTGATTTGCGTGGTGGCCATTGGCAGCGCCGCCTCCGTACAGATTCAGGCACAACTCGACGGCTTGGGTGACAACCTGCTGTGGATCGAGGCCGGCGGGGCCAACGTGCATGGAGTGCGCACTGGTTCCGGCGAAACCAAGACCCTGACCGTAGACGACATGCAAGCGGTATCCCACCTGCCGTTTATCAAGGCCGTTTCCGCGCTGGTGAATGGCAGGGTGCAGATCATCTACGCGAATCAAAACTGGAACACCCGCTATAACGGGGTTTCACCGGAGTACTTCGACATCAAACGCTGGCCGGTGCGGCTGGGCGGTCCGTTCAATCAGGAGGACGTGGACCGGGTTCACAACGTCTGCGTGATTGGAGAGACCATTCGAGTGATTCTGTTTAAGGACGAGGACCCACTGGACAAAGTGATGCGCGTCGGCTCCCTGCCGTGCCGGGTGATTGGGGTGCTCGCGCCCAAGGGCCCCTCGGCGATGGGCCAGGACCAAGACGATACGATCATGCTCCCGTACACCTCGGCGCAGAAGAGACTAGCCGGCATCACCTGGCTGCGCGACATCATGGCCTCGGCGATCTCTCAGGAAGCGCTACCAGTGGCCGAGCAGCAAGCCACCCTCTTGCTGCGCGAAAGGCACCGCATCGTGCCCGGCGAAAACGACGACTTCAATATCCGCCATCCGGAAGACATGATCCAGGCCAAGCTGGACGCCAGCCGCACCTTCACGTTGCTGCTGGTGGCCATCGCCTCGGTCTCCCTGCTGATTGGTGGCATCGGCATCATGAATGTGATGCTGGTGTCGGTCACCGAGCGCACCCGCGAGATCGGCGTGCGGATGGCCGTGGGCGCCACCGAACAGAACATCCAACTCCAATTCCTAGGCGAAGCCATCGTACTCAGTCTGATCGGCGGAGTCTTGGGCGTTTTCCTCGGCATCGCCGGTTCCGATCTGCTGAGCCGCACTCTGGAATGGCCGGTAAGGATCTCCATGGAAGCGATCCTGCTGGCGGGCGGCTTTTCCATGGCCGTGGGCATCTTCTTCGGTTATTACCCCGCGAGGAAAGCGTCGTACCTCGATCCCATCGAAGCCTTGCGCTTCGAGTAGACGGTTACCAGACGATGCGCATCCGTCCCCACGACAGCCAGTCGCCTACCGTGTTGCGGCGTGGACCGGACGACGCCTCGAAACTCAGAACCCCGGCCTTGCCGGCCCAGCGGGACAAAGGGATGTCCCGATCCACCCAGGAAGATTGGTTGGGGTAGAACGTGTGTTCAAACAGGCGTTCGAGCTGTCCGTCTTGTTCCCAGTAGATTCGTCCAACCACGCCGTCGCCGAGTGTCGCGCCGTGGGTGGCGGAGATCTGCAACGTGGCTCCTGCGGGTAAGACGGGTACGGGGAAGCGAACCCGGGCTCCGGCCACGGTAACCAGGTTCAGCCGGTAGGGCCGGGCCCGCGAAGTCCATTGGCGGAACGCGGCCTTGCCATTCGGCGTATCGAAATGCTTGTAGTCGGGGTAGACCTCGGTGCTGTCGAATACGATGGGCGCCGAATCGGCTTGGTCCAGCAGGCGAATCTCCGCGGCCGGGTTTGTCCGCGACGGCCCCGTCGCCACCGACAGAGTACTCCAGGCGATCGGTGCGCCGCCGCGATCCGCGGCGTCCTCCAAAACGAAAGATGCCGATTCACCCGCCGAGCCCAGATCGACCTCGTATTCCCGCCACATTTCAGTGTCGAAGGAATTGTCCAGCAGCGCCTCGAAGACCGTGCGTTTTCCGCGCGAGGATTCCAGAGAGACTCGAGCCAAGGCTCCTCCGCTGTGCGGGCCCCCCAAGGTCACCGCAAAGCGCAGGCGAGCGTTCGCGGAAACCCGCATCTCCGGGAATCGCACCGACGTTCCCGGCAATAGCGTAAGTGCCAGACGTTTGCTGCCTTGTCGTTCCACCTGGTAGGTCCGGGCCAGCTTTCCGTTCAGCAGGTCGGCCGGCTTCCAAGTAAACGGGTTGTCAATCCGGACCTGATCGAGCCACGCCTTGTACGGACGATCTGCTTGTGTCATCCACGGCGCGTCGCCTTCCAGGGGCAGGACTGTGTCGCTCCATTCCATCAGGGGCAGGGCTTGCGCCAGATCGAACACCGGCAACGGGCCGCGGGCCATCTCGCGCAGCTGCCAGCGATACTCCTGGGTCACATCGTAGAGACGGTCCCCGTCGCGGAACCGGAAGAAAAAGACGTGACCGGCGTCCGGCGGCAGGGCGTGTTTCAGGTTGGCAAAGCGCATCTCCAGCTTCGGGTCATCGTAAAACAGCCGGAACAAGGCGCCTCCGTCGAAATACCAACTGATGTTTCCGCGGGTCACCGCCGGCAGGAGGTAAAGAATGGCTCCGCGCGGCAACTCCGGATAGGCTGCTCGCACGGCCGCCAAGGAGCGCTCGGCGACGCCCGATCCCTCCGCGACCCAGGAATACCGCAGGTCATTGCGCACATGGAACGCCGTGGATACGGCCATGGGCACGATCAGCCACCAAGCGGACCGCGGCAGTAAACTGCCGGGAAAGTGTCGCCCGTCCATGCTCACCGCGACGGCCACCCCCAGCGCCAGAACCGAGAATTGCAGGTTGTGTTTCATCGGCACTTGGCTGATCAGAAGTACCGGGGCCACCGCCGCCAGCGCCCAGGCCGCACACAGCAGCAGCGGACGCGCCTCGCGCCGCCAGGCGTTCCGCAAGCTGCCCAGCAGCCAAATCAGCGCCGGCAGCATCAACAGCGCCGGCGGCAGGATCCACCACCGCCGGCGCTCCCAATCCGCTGGCATGTTGACGATCCAGGCCAGGTACTTGGTCTTCAGCCACAGCGTCCACCAGGACCAGGAGAGCGAATAGGGGCCCGGTTCATCGGGAAAGAGGATTCCGCGCCGTACGAAAAGCTGCAGCACCAAGTAGACGGCCGCTACGGAAAAGTGCGGAATCAAGGCCAGAATCTGCCGCCGCAAGGAGTGCGCCAGAGGCTCGCGGCGATCGCGCTCAGCCAGTATGCC
>CAYPHP010000667.1:0-3095 GCA_964410045.1 uncultured Acidobacteriota bacterium
GCGGAGGTCATGTCACTGGCCGAACCGAACAGGTCGAACAGGTTCATCTTCGCCGCAAGGCCCAGATCCTCGACCGAGGTGCCAAGCAGGCTGAGCGAGGAACTCACCGCCTCGACGCTCGATGCAATCCGGATCAGCGTCTCGAAATAGCCTTCGCCAACCTTCTGAAATTGCTCGAGCCCGGGGATCGCGTACTTGGCGAGATTGTCGGCCGCTGCGCCAAAGACAGCGGTCAGCTTTTCCTGGATTTCAGCGCCGGTCAGACCCTTCAGATCGATCTTGCCGATGTTGACGACGAAACCCTGCAAGCGGGATTGGACCTCGCTCAGCGACAAGCCCAGCGGCCCGGCTGCGGCCGAGATCGCATCATAGAAGCCGGAGAAGATCAGCGCGAACTGGCGCTCGAGCTCAGCATCGGCAGCCGAATAGCGGGTCGAGTAACTCGAGCCCATGCTGATCCCGAGGAACTTCTTGGTCTTCTTGACGTCGCTGTAATAGCTCGCGTCAAACCCGCCGGAGAGGATGTCAGCCAGCGACTGGCCACGACCGAAGATGCCCTGGCCGGTGATCGTAGTCTTGGTACCGAACAGTGCGCCGAACGCCTTGCCGACGAGCCCGACCAGACCGCCCAGAATGCCGCCAATGATGGGGATCTTGTTCAGAACGGCCCCGACGCCTTCAAGACCCTTGCCGATGAGGCCAGTCACGCCCGTGGACTGATAGCCGGTGTTTACTCCTGCAGCGGAAGTCTCAGCGCCATTGGTGCGGATGATGAGGTTGGTGAGCCCGCCGATATTGGCCTCGATGTTGCGCAAGGAAGCCAGCATGGCAGCGGAGTAGCGCATGGTCAGCGTGTCCACCTCGCGCAGATGATCGATCGCTTTGGCAATGCTCTCCGACTTGGCCGTGCTGTCCCCAAACACTGTTCCAGTTCCATCATTGGCGGTGGGCAGTTTTGGAGACCCACCAAAGGCGCCGCTGATCGCGACACCGAGCGAGGCAATGACGCCGGCCGTGATGGCGCCGGCCGCAATGTTGAGCGGGAACGGCAGTGAGCGGATGGCGTTCACCACGGCCTCCACCGCCTTGATGCCGGTCGTAATGATCGAGTTGCCCTGTTCGACGCCAGCACGTGCAGTGTCTGAGGCCGCCATGGCAGTGTCGCTCGTGACCTTGGCCGCCGTTTGCGCACCGATCAGGCCGATTTTGACTGCGGCATTCTTGATCGCGACCGCCAGTTCAAAGGCGCGGAAGACCTTTTCAGCGGTCAGCAGCGCCTTGTAGCCGTCCGAACCCTCCTTGAAGAAGCCCTTGGCGGCCGAGGCGAGATTGCCATAGTGATTGATCTCAGCCGATGCCTGGGCGGCACGTGCATCGGCATACTGGAATGAAGTGCGTCCATATTCGCGCTCGGCCTCGGCCACACGCTGGGCTGCAGCCACCTGCGCCGATGCAAAACGGGTGATCTCGACCGTAATCGCACCAATTGCCCCGCCGACCGAGCCGAAGGCATCGGCCATGTTCTGTGCCGCTGCTTCAGTTGCCGAAACCATGTCTTCCAAGCTTTGGAGGAACTGCTCCTGACCGCTTTGCGCGAAGTCTGCTTCCATGAGCCGGATCCGTGCGGCGCGATACCGCTCCCAGGCTTCGACCCCGCGTTCCAGCACGATCTGTTCACGCTCGGCTTCCAGATTTGCGAGTGCCTGCGCCCGGGCCGACTGGCCAAGCAGAGCGACCTGCTGTTCGAGCGGGCCGACCGTCTGGCGCAGGAACTCCGAGGTGGCGAATGCGCGCGTCGCCTGTTCCCAGGCTTCGCCGGCTTGGAGAATTGCAATGCGCGCTTCGTCGGTCGGCGCCTTGATCGCTGCCATCGCAACCTCCATCCGCTTGATCTCGATCGGGGTCTTGCCGATCTTGGCGGTCTCGAGCGCGAGGTTGGCGGCAAAGTCCCGGGCGGCCTGGAGCGCGCGTTCGGCTTCAGTTTCCTTGGGGCCTTTTGCGCTGCTGGCACGGTCAGTGCTGTCGCCGCGGATCTCTTCCGCCTTGGCGGCAAGCCGGGCCTTGGCAGCAGCGATGCTGTTTTCCCGCCAACGCGCTGAAAAGGCATCCATCATGCCCATGGCATCGCCAAAGGCTGACGCGAATTCATCGCGGACCTGTGCGCCCATGCGGGCGGTGGAGCCGGCAAAGCTGTTTTCCATGCGCGGTAGAGCCACGCTCTCGATCCGGGTGATGGTGGCAAGGCCCACTCGGTCAAGCACCGGGTTCACCCATTCGGCGAGCCAATTGAGCGCTGCGATTGCTTTGTTGGCGAGATACTCGATCCCACTGATTGCCAGATTAGCGGCGCCCACGGCGGCTTCGCCGATAACGCCGGGTAGTGCTGTCCAGGTAACGCGGATTGCATTGAACCCGCCGACCCAGCCTGCATAGAGAATGGCGACCGCATATTTGCCAGCAGTCAGCACCGCTTCGAAGGCCGTGACTGCCCAATCTTTGAGGGTCGAGAATACGGTGCCCAGGTTCAGCCCATCCGAGACGGTCTTCCACAGCCCCTTCATGGTGTCGCCGACGGTGATCCCGACTGGGCCCAGCTTTTCCATTTCCTTCTTGGTCAGCCCCAAGCTTTGCGCATAGCGGTCGAGCTCGCCCGTCTGTTTGACGCTCGACTGGAACAGCTTGAATGCGCCGAACGCGAGTGCAGCGGCAGCAGCGGCTGCGAGAAGATAAGGGTTTGTCAGCGCTGCCGCTGCCGCACTGGCAGCAAGCCCCAGCAGCGCCCGGGCCATGCCGCCGATGCCGACACCGGCCTGCATCGCGATCTGCCCGATCTGCGTGCCCTGCTGCATGAAAACGGTCATGGGTTTCTGGCCAGAGAACAGGCCGACTACCATGTCGTTGAGCTGGAAGACGAGGTTCTGGACATGGTGCCCGGCAAGCTTGGCCGAGCCACCCATCCGCGTGACACCGCCGCCCCCGACCGCATTGAGCGCCCGGTCAGCACGCGAGGCGCTGTCGGCCATATCGCCCATCGCACCTGCCACCGTGCGCTTCATGTCAGCCATCTCCTTCTGGAGACGGGCGACATTGGTGAT
>CAYPHP010000668.1:0-3091 GCA_964410045.1 uncultured Acidobacteriota bacterium
TCTGGTGGTTCCTTTTATCTACCGGGCTGCGCGAGTCGAACCCAATTCCAGTCCCAAGAAACTGATTCTGCTCCCGGCCCGCGTTTTTTTTCTGGGCCTGAGGCAGGCAGCGATCTGCGCCTTCCTGCTGTTCGGGAGCGTCCGCGCGCGGACTTTGTTGCTGTAAAGCGGCCCAGGCATGAGCTTGCCAAGTCAGATCACGAGTGACGCCGCGGCGCCTCCGGCCATCCAGGTGGAAGAGGTGACCAAGACTTACCCGCGCTCGGGGCTGATCCGGTTCTCCAGCGCCGGGGCTGCGGGAACGACGGCGCTCTCCGCCGTGTCCCTAACCGTGCGGGAAGGGGAAACCGTCGGTCTGCTCGGCCCGAACGGCGCTGGAAAAACCACGCTGCTGAAGATCATCGCCACTCTGCTCTATCCCAGTTCCGGCCGCGTCCTGATGCACGGACGAGACATGGTTCGTGAGCCGGGCAAGGTACGGGGCACCCTGGGCTTGGTGACCTGCGATGAGCGAAGCTTCTATTGGCGTCTCAGCGGGCACCACAACCTCTCGTTCTTCGCCGCCCTTTACGGGCTCTCCAAGAAGAAGGGCGAGTCGCGGGTGACCGAACTGCTGGAGGCCCTGGGACTGGCTTTCGCCGCGGACCGTCCCTTCCACTCCTATTCTTCCGGTATGAAGCAAAAGCTGGCCATCGCCCGGGGCCTGCTGGCCGATCCCAGAGTGGTCCTCTACGACGAGCCGACTCGTAGCCTCGATCCGTTGAGCGTTCACAATATCCGAAGCTGGCTCGCGGAGAACCGCTCTCCTCATACCAGCCATCTGATCGCCACCAACCAGTTGCCGGAAGCCGAGCAGTTATGCGACCGGGTTGTGATCCTGAACCGGGGGGTGGTGATCGCCGCGGGAACGATACAGCAAATCCGCGACACGTGGCGCCGCAGTCAACACCTGGTTCATCGCATCACCTGCCGCAAGTTCGCGGCCAACGGACTGCTCCGGTCTGTTCCGGCGGAGGGTCTGCTCGAGCTGGTTCAGGAAGACAGTGACGACGAGCGTCTCACCTTGCGGGCACGAACCATCGAAGGCAGCGAGGCCTTGTCCCGGCTACTGGAACGGATTTTGAGCGCCGGCGGAGGCATCCTCCGCTGCCAAACGGAAGAGGCGCCCTTCGAAGAAGTGTTTCGCGCGCTGGTACTGGAAGACCAGGCCGCCTCCCGGACCGCCCCTGGAGGGAAATCATGAGGCTCCTCTGGGCGTTTTTCCGGCGCGACGCTGCGATTGCGCTCAGTTACCGGGCGGCCTTCTTCATGCAGTTCCTCGGCAATGTGGTCCTGCTGGGCCTGCTCTACTACATGGGCAAAGCCGTCGGTCCGCAGTCGCTGCCCGCACTGGAACGCTACGGGGGCAACTTTCTGGCCTTCATCCTGATCGGGGTGGCCTTGACCGATTGTGTTCTGGTCAGCCTGATGAGTTTCGCTACCCAGGTGCGGGAGGCCCAAACGACCGGCACGCTGGAAGCCACCTTGATGGCTCCCGTCCGCCTGGCCACCATCCTAATCTATTCTTCCCTCTGGAATTACTTCCTGAGTGCAGTTCGCTTCCTGCTGTACCTGATAGTGGGCGGGCTGCTTTACGGTGTCGACCTCGGCCGTGCCGATCTGGTGGCTGCGGCGGTCATCTTTCTGTTGACCGTCCTTTCCTTTATGGGAATCGGGATCCTTGTGGCCGGAGTCGTGCTCCTGGTGAAGCGCGGAGAAGCGATCCTATCGGTACTGGGCTATGTGGTCATGTTGGTCACCGGCGTGCTGTTCCCGGTGACGCTGCTCCCGGGCTGGATGCAACAATTGAGTCTGTTCATCCCCCTGACGCACGCCCTTGAAGGAATGCGTCTGGCTGTACTCCAGGGGCAACATCTGGGCGAGCTGGCTCCGATCATCCTGAAGCTGGGCGCTTTTGCCGCCGCCCTGCTGACCGTGGGGGTGGTTAGCTTTAACTTGGCGGTCCGGACGACCAAACATACGGGCTCTCTGACGCAATACTAAGCATGTTCCCGGATAAAGCCATGGAATCCGCAGCAGATCGCCTCCGCGAAGCTTCCGGAAAAGTAGGCTCGCTGCTGGCGTTAGCCTTGGCTACCACGGCAGGCCTAGCCGTCGTCACGCAACTCGACGACTTTTCCGCCAAGAAGGGCGCCGCAGTGTTGCTGTTTCTGGCCTTCCTGGGCGCTGCGATCGTGACCCGCCGGCCGAAAGAAATCTTCCTTTTCGGCTGCATTTTCTCGTTCACCTATAATCGTCAGTTCTTCGTTTTTGAAGGTCTGGCGGGCAGCCATGGAATGCAAGGCCCGCATCTGATTGCCGCGGATGTTTTTCTCTTCGGGCTGTTTGGCCTATGGCTCTATCAGACGGCGGTTTTGAAGCGGCCATCCCGGCCCCAAGGACCGGCCATCTGGCCCTGGTTTCTGCCTTATGTCGCGGCCTGCCTGCTGTCCTTCTTCGCCGCAGTGCGGCTGGACTGGTCCCTGTTCGAATTGATGCGCCTGGGGCGGGTGGCCATGATCCTGTTCTACGTGCGCTACAACGTCGGAGCACGGGAGTGGTGGATTTGCGTGATCGCTCTGGGTTGCGGGGTCAGCGTCCAGTCTTTGCTTGGGAGCCTGGAGGTGGCCTTCAATCGCACCGGCGTTCTCTGGCTGATCGGACTCGGCCGCGATGAGGTTGTCGTGCCCGAGATGCTCCAGGCGGCGAACTTCTACGGCTGGACTCGCGCCCAGGCCACCATGAACCACCCTCCCAACCTGGCCTGCTATCTTCTCTTGCTCCTGCCGGCTCTGGTGGCACTGGGACTGACCCATGCCCGGCGGTACGGACGTTTGTTGAGCGGGCTGGCCGCGATGATCGGGATGGTCGGCTTGGCCTGCACCTTATCGCGCTGGCCGTGGGTTCTGGCGGTCATCCAGATCACCTTGCTGCTCATTGGATTGGCCTTGCTGCGAACTCTGGCAGTGCGACGGACCCTCGCCGTGCTGATTCTCGGGGCGTTCGTGGCCAGCAGCGTCGACCCCGACCTGGGCGGCGCGCTGCCCTTCAA
>CAYPHP010000669.1:0-3091 GCA_964410045.1 uncultured Acidobacteriota bacterium
GAGGCCATCCGTCAGTTCAAATTCGATGTCGGCCCGCAAGATTGTTGCTACATCCACGTCACGTGGGTGCCTTACATCGCCGCGGCGGGCGAATTGAAGACGAAGCCCACGCAGCACAGCGTGAAAGAGCTGCTGCAAATCGGAATCCAGCCTGATCTGCTGCTGTGCCGCACCGACCGCTACTTGCCCAAAGACTTGAAGGGCAAGATCGCCTTGTTCTGCAACGTGACCGAGGAAGCCGTGATCACCGCGAAGGACGTCGCCTCTATCTACGAGGTGCCCCCGGTATACGCGGCGGAAGGATTGGACGAGATTGTCTTGCGCCACCTGCGCCTGGAAGCCGGGCCGCGCGAGATGACCGCGTGGGAGGAGTTCCTGCATCGCCTGAACCATCCGCGCGACGAGGTCAGCATCGCCCTGGTCGGTAAGTACGTGGAGTACGAGGATTCCTACAAGAGCCTGAAAGAAGCGCTGGTGCATGGAGCCACTGCGCACCAGTTGAAGCTGAGCGTGCACTGGATCGAGGCGGAGGGCGTCGAGGGAGCGCACTGGGAGCGGCAACTGGAAGGCTACGACGGCATCTTGGTGCCCGGCGGCTTCGGCAAGCGCGGCATTTCCGGAATGATCAACGCCATCCAGTTCGCCCGCACTCGCAAGGTTCCCTATTTCGGCATCTGCCTGGGGATGCAAACCGCGGTGATCGAGTACGCCCGGCACATGTGCGGCCTGGAAGACGCGGACTCCAGCGAGTTCGATCCTTCCACCGCGCACCGTGTGATTTACAAGCTGCGCGAACTGAAGGGCATCGACGATCTGGGCGGCACCATGCGCCTGGGCGCGTGGACCTGCCAACTGGAATCCGGCAGCTTCGCCCACAAGGCTTACGGCAAGCTGGAGATCTCCGAACGCCATCGTCACCGCTACGAATTCAACCGCGAGTATGAAGAGGTGCTGGTTTCCGCCGGACTGCGAATTACCGGCAGCACGCCAGACCAGACCTACGTGGAGATCTGCGAAGTGCCTGACCATCCCTGGTTCCTGGGCTGCCAGTTCCACCCGGAATTCAAGTCCAAGCCGCTCGATCCGCACCCGCTGTTCAAGGCCTTCATTGGCGCGGCATACGAGCATCGGCAGCGGCGTCTGGAATGCGCCAAGGACGAGCCGGCTTCCGCGTTCCTGCGCAGTACCCGTGGAAGGTAGCCGCTCTGCGAATCTTCCTGGCGCTGTTTCTCATCGCAGTCGCTGTTTGCGCCTGGGTCTACGGCCCCATCCTTGGCGACTACGCCAAGCCCCTGCTCGCCTTCGGAGTTATTTGGTGGGCCGCGCTCTGGATTCTTCGCTCTTACGATAGCGGACGCTGGACCTGGGGATCGGTCCTGCTTCCCGAAGAGCCCCGATCCGCGCGGTTCTACCTCGCGTTACTGAGTTTTGCCTGCCTCTTCTTCGAATTGCTGGTGATCCGCTGGCTCTCGGTGGAAGTGCGCGTCTTCGCCTACTTCAAGAATCTGGCCCTGATCGCCTGCTTTCTCGGCTTCGGCCTGGGGATCTACGCATCGCGCCGCCGGATTCCGCTGCTGTACATCCCAGTGGTCGTGGCGTTGCTGGCGCTGATGCTGCGTTTCCCGTGGCCGGCGAAGGACGGCCTCCTGCGGCGGCTTCCCCAGATCATTGCCGGCTTCGACGACCTGGCCGTATGGGGAACGCACGCCGAGCAAGGGTTCCTGGGCGGCGAACGCGGCGTCCTGTTCGTGGCCGGCGTCATCGTCATCACCATGTTCTTTTCGATGACCGCCCTATTGTTCGTGCCGCTGGGCCAGGCCGTCGGTTATGCGCTCGATCACGACGCGAATCCCATCTTCGCTTATTCGCTGAACGTGGCCGCCAGCCTGGCAGGCGTCTGGGCCTTCACCCTGGTTTCCGCATTTTCTCTTCCACCGGCATGGTGGTTTGCGCTCGGACTGGTTCCCTTGCTGCCGCTCTGGCGGAAGGACCGGTCCGCCCTAGCCGTGGCCATGGTTCTTTCCATTCTAGTGGCCGGCCTGGTATGGGAGCGCGACCCGCGCTTCACCGTGCTGTGGTCGCCGTATCAGAAGCTGAAGCTGAACGTCTCGCGAGTCCTGGAAGGGCGTCCGGTGCAGTGGAACCTGCAAGTGAACAACACCGGGTATCAACAGATGTCGGAACACTCGGCCGAGTTCCTGGGCCGGCATCCGGATCTAACGCGCGGAGAGCCTTGGCGGATGCTGGGCTACAACGTGCCGTTTGCGTTCAACCCGGGAGCGCGGCGGGTGCTGATTGTGGGGTCTGGGCTCGGCAACGACGTCGCCGGCGCGCTTCGCAACACACAGGCGGAAGTCGTAGCCGTGGAAATTGACCCGGCCATCTACAGCTTGGGGCGCGACATGCATCCCGAGCGTCCGTATCAATCGCCGCGGGTACGCGTGATCATCAACGACGCGCGCAATTTCTTTGAAACCACTTCCGAGCGTTTCGACCTGGTGTTGTTCGCGTTGCTCGACGCGCACACGCTGGGCTCGGCCTACACCAACGTGCGCCTGGACAATTACGTCTACACCCGGGAATCGCTTTCGCGCGCTGCCGAACTGCTGGCCCCCGGCGGCGTGATCGCCCTCAAGTTCCAGGTGGACCGCGAGTACATCGGACAGCGGCTGCGCGACGCGATGCGTGACATCTTCCGCAAGGACCCGGTATGCTTCGGCGTTCCCAACGCTTGGTCTACCGGGGCGACCATCTTCGTCGCCGGATCCGAGCGAGCGCTGCAGGCCGATCCGCAACTTGCGGCCTGGGTCGCCGAGCGCGCCGTTTCGTTTTCCCCGACCGCGGTGGCGCCGGTCACCGACGATTGGCCGTATCTCTACCAGCGCGAGCGCAGCATCCCTCGCGTGTATCTGCTGCTGTCCGCGGTGCTGCTGGCGGTAACGCTGTTCCTGCTCTGGCATCAAGGAATGCCGGCCCGCTTTGATTCGCACTTCCTCTTTCTGGGCATGGCGTTTCTGCTGCTCGAAGTGCAAGTGATCAGAAGTCTGGCTGTGTTTTTTGGCGAAACTTGGAAGGTGAACACGCTGGTGTT
>CAYPHP010000670.1:0-3082 GCA_964410045.1 uncultured Acidobacteriota bacterium
GGTTTTGATCAGAGACGCACCCGCCGATGTGGAGTTCTCAGCGGTAGCGCCGGGCTTCGTCGGTCTGTACCAAGTGAATGCCCGCATCCCCGCTAAGACCGTTCCAGGCGCGGCAGTCCCTCTGCGAATCCAAATGGGCACGTCGACGAGTAACACGGTCACGATCGCGGTGAAGCCGGCGTCCTGATTAAGGCGAGTGTCCCGCCCGTTTCACTGAACGCCTCGACAATGCAGGATGAAATCAGCCACCGAGGCACGGAGGGCACCGAGCCGGAACTCCGTGCCGCGGTGGCTCGGTGACTACGGTCTGGGCTGCGCCAGCGTCTGCACCACAATATTTCCAAAATTGCTGGGGATCTCGTCGGCGGCCACCTTGATCGGCAAGGTTCCTGGAGTGATGCCCGCCGGGATCTGGATGTTGACTTGGTAGAGACCGGCGAAGCCAGGCGCCAGCCCGGCGAACGATGGAGCAACCTCGAGGTTGCCAATCGTCACCCGGACCCTGGCTCGCACCGCAAGGGGAGGTGCAACCGGCGCAGGTTGGCCTGGACCAATCTCCCCCAGCACCGCGCCCAGGCCGGTCATATAAAGGCTCACAAACTCGCCGGGCAAGGCCGGCGAGTTGGCGGTCACCAGGCTGCCGTCGGCGTGGAGGGTGGCAGTAATCCCAGTCGCGCTGTTCACAATGAACAATCCCGGGGAAACCGCGGAGACGTTGATGCTGGTGTCGGCGAATCCGTTGGGTGTGGTCACCCGCAAAGTCCCCTGACCCGTCACGTCGAACGGCAACTGCACGTTGAGTTGGGTTCGGGAGGCATAGAGGAGCGGCAGCCTCCGTCCGTTGAGCGTGACCTCCGTTCCGGCCAGCGATTGGGGCAAGGGCAGGCTCTGCGCCCCCCTTTCCTCCAGAGCCAGGAAGCGCCCGAAGACGCTGATCAGCGATCCTGGGGCCACCGTCCGGAAATAAGAGGCGGCGTTCACGACGCCCTCCGGTTGCAGGAGCGGCGCCGGCTGGAGGACCACCGGTTTGCCGTCCTTTTCGATCACCGCGCCGTCCACCCCGATCGGCGAGATGGTCATGCGTCCGCCGTCGACATCCACGCGCAGGTAATGGTAGAGGGAAGCTCCAAAAGCCAGGGCAGGTCCCGGA
The DNA here is from genome assembly GCA_964410045.1 of uncultured Acidobacteriota bacterium. GTDB lineage: Bacteria > Acidobacteriota > Terriglobia > JAJPHL01 > JAJPHL01 > CAYPHP01. The sequence continues at coordinate 1,151 of CAYPHP010000670.1, forward strand.
CCCACGGGATAGAGCGCGGCGCCTCCGCCGCCGGTGACGATGTACACGGTCCCGGTGTTCGCCGACACCGCACGGCCGTCGCGGATCGCGAAGCTGCGCTGGTAGGAGTGCTCGTGTCCACTCAGCACCAGTTGCACGTCGTGCTTATCGAGGATGGGCAGGATTCGCTCGCGCACCAGGCGTTCCAATCCGTCCTCCTGGTTGGGACCGTAGGCATAGGGTGGATGGTGGAAGTAGACGACCCGCCAGAACTGCTTGCTCCGGGCCAGATCGTCATCCAGCCAGGTGAGCATCGGGCTTCGGCCCTGTGCCGCATTCTCCAAAGGGTCGTTGCTGTCGAGGCCCACGAAGTGTACGTTGCCCCAATCGAAGGAGTAGTAGCGGTTCCGCTCGGCAGGGTTTCCGTTCGTGGGAAACGAATGCATCGCTACGAATGGCGCGCCGTGGTTGGTGATGTACTCGTGGTTTCCGGCGATCGGATAGAACGGAGCCCGCTTCATCAGGAACGCGTACACGCCGAAGTGTCGGGATTCGAATTGCTCGTAGGTTCCCGACATGTAAGCAATGTCGCCCGTATGCAGCACCAAGGCCGGGTTCTCCAGGCTCATCCGGGTAGCCACCTGCTGCTGTTCCAGGGTGCCCATTCCCGAATCGCCAAACGCGAGAAAGGTGAATGGGCCGGGTCCGGCCGTCTTCAGCTTCAACTCGTCGTTCGGCGTCAGGTCCTGGCCATCCACGAGAACGCGATAGTAGTACACCGTGCCTGGACTGAGTCCTGTGAGCAATGCTTCATACTGGGTGATGGCGTTAGGCAGAACTGTTTCATCCCGGGTGAAGAGACGGGTCTGAGCGGTCGCCGACCGCGAGAAACTCTTGTCGATGGAAAACTGGACTACGCCCGCCCCGCTCTCGAGCGTCGCCCACATAACCACGGCGGAGTTGGTCCGGACGTCTTGAAGGTAAGGATAGCGCCACAACGTGGCGGCCTGAGATGGATTGGCCCACAGCCAAACCCATAGCAGCGCGGCCGCGGCCTTCCTCAGGGCGCACTTGCGGACTGCCCATTCCACTGCGCCCTCCTCCTCCAGCCGTCAAGCGAGCCGGCTTACTCAGAATACGTGCTCGACGTTGCTGCCGCGAATCAGTAGCTTGGTGACCACCCGGACGCCTGCTCCGTTCAAGTCGCTATGGACTTCCGTAAACTCCGCCCTCTTGCCGATGTCCTTGCCCTTGCAGGCCAGGGTCAGGACCTTCTCGCGGTCCGAGAGCCGGGTGAACGTCACTCCATTAGTATCGCAGGAAATCTCGTATTTTCCGGGCGCCAACACCTGGCCGCCGATCATGACGGGTACGGAGATGGTAACCTCGTCGACCGCCTTCTTCTCCTTGCCGTGATCCTGTGCCCGCAAGGTCACCGCGGCCACTAAGCTCAGACCCAGGACAGCGATCCACATCTTTTTCATAAGGCCTCCTTCGGGCTCATCCACCGGTGGACATGCATGCCGAGGGCCAACTCCTCGACTGCCGTTCTCTTCCGCGATCTGCCCACTCACAGCCAATGTGTAGAGGATATGGACAGGGTTGCGGTTTTCCCCCCACGACTGCATGCGCGGATTCCCACACCGCTGATGAATCCCACGCTTCAGGCCGTCGAGCGTCGCACACAGATTTGCAACATCTGTTACATCACTGTGGTATAACTGATACTCATGAACTGGCTGCTCCTGGTCCACCAGCTTCCTGCCCGACCGTCGAACGTGCGGGTGAAGACCTGGCGGCGACTGCAAAGGCTGGGCGCGTTGGCGGTGAAGGATTCCGTCTACGTCCTGCCCAACAGCCCCCAGGCGCGCGAGGACCTGGAGTGGATAAGGAAGGAGATTGAAAGCATGAAGGGACAGGCAACGTTGTTTGCCGCCGATCACCTGGAGGCCA
>CAYPHP010000671.1:0-3076 GCA_964410045.1 uncultured Acidobacteriota bacterium
CTGGAGGTGGCCTCGTCCAGAATCAGGACCCGCGGACCATGCGCCAGGGCGCGCGCGAAACTCACAAGCTGCTTCTGTCCCGTGGATAGCGTGGACCCGCGCTCCCGCACCTCTTCCTGGTATCCGCCGGGGAGCGATTCGATGAAGTCAGTCAGGTTCACCTCGGCGGCGGCCCGCTCGACCTCCTCCATAGCCACGTGCGCGCTGCCCAGACGGATGTTGCTCTCGAGCGTCCCGGAAAAGAGGAATGGATCCTGCAGGACCACGCCGAAGTAACGGCGCAACTCCTGAAGATCCATCTCACGGATGTCCACGCCGTCCAGCAGGATCTGTCCTTTCTGCAAGTCGTAGAATCGCAGCAGCAGGCTGATGACGGTGGTCTTGCCGGCGCCGGTATGGCCCACCAAGGCCACGGTCTGTCCAGGCTCAACGGTAAAGCTCACGTCCTGCAGCACCCATTCCGGCTCGTTGTAGGCAAACCACACGTTTCGAAACTCAATACGGCCCAGCACCGTCGCCGGTTGCACAGGTTTTGCCGGCGACAGAACCTCGGCCGGGGTGTCCAGCAGCTTGAAGACGCGCTCCGAGCTGGCCATGGCTTCCTGGAGTACGTTGTATTTCTCGCTTAAGTCCATGATCGGGCGATAGAAACGCTGCGAGTACTGGATAAAGGCCACGACCACGCCCAGGGTGATGCCGCCCGTGAACGTCTGCAAGCCGCCGTACCACAACACCAGGGCCACGGCCGTGGAACTGAGGATTTCCACCAGCGGATAGAACAGAGCGTGGGCGAAGATGGCGTCCTTGAACGCCAGCATGTGCCGCTTGTTCACCGCTTCGAACTCCAAGTAGCTCTTCTCCTCGCGGTTGAACAGCTGCAACACCATCATCCCGGTGATGTGTTCCTGAAGATAGGCGTTGATGCGAGCGATGGCGGTCCGGATCTGGCGGTACGACGCCCGGACCCGGCCCCGGAACCAGCGGGTGACCAGGATGATCAGCGGCAGCACCGCGAAAGTCACCAGAGCCAGCCGCGCGTTCATTTGCAGCATCACCGCCATGATCAGCAGCAGAGTCAACACATCGCCGAAGATGGTGACCACGCCGGAGGTAAACGTCTCGTTCAGCACGTTCACGTCGGTGGTGACGCGGGTGACCAGGCGGCCCACCGGGTTGCGGTCGAAAAAGGCCATGTGCATGCGTTGCAAGTGGCCAAAGATTTCCATGCGCAGGTCGAACATCAGCTTCTGTCCGGTGATCTGCAGCAGGTACGTTTGCAGGTACTGCAGCGCGAAGCCCGCCAGCAGCGTCAGCAAGTAGAGCGCCGCGATCTGGGAGATGCCGGTGAAGGGATCGGGGCTGAGGTAGCCGTCGAGCGGAGTGGGCTGAGTCGAGTCCTGCTTCAGGTAGCGGTCCACGGCCACCTTGGTGTAGAAGGGGCCCAAAGCCGCGACGCCGGAATAGAACAGGATACACACCAGGGCCATCGCCACCAGCGCGCGATATGGGCGCAGGTAGCGCAGCAGACGCCGCATCAGCCGCGCGTCGTAAGCCTTCCCGAGGACTTCTTCTTCGTGGTGCGAGTCAGGCATCGTTCCTAGGTGCGCTCCAATTCCTCTTCCAGCAACTGCCTCTGGTACAAATCGGCGTAGTAGCCGCCTTGCGCCAGCAATTCGGCATGCGTGCCGCGCTCGACGATGCGGCCTTTCTCCAGCACAACGATCTGGTCGGCGTTCTGCACCGTCGAAACCCGGTGGGAGATGAGGATCGCGGTGCGGCCGAGCAACACTGCGCCGAGCCGGCCAAGGATCTGTTCTTCCGTGTAAGTGTCCACGCTGGACAGCGCGTCGTCCAGGATCAGGATGCGCGGGTACCGGACCACGGCGCGGGCGATGGCGGTGCGCTGGCGCTGTCCGCCGGACAGCGTAATGCCGCGCTCGCCCAGCACCGTCTCGTAGCCCTGGGGAAAGTCGGCCACGTCGCCGGAGAGCCCGGCAATCTCCGCGGATTTCTCGGCCTGGCCGGGGCTGTGCTCGCGGAGCCCGAAGCAAATGTTCTCGCGCAGCGTGTCGCTGAACAGGAACGTTTCTTGAGGCACGAACCCAATCGCTCCGCGCAAGCCGGCCAGCGGCAGACGCTGCACGTCCACGCCGTCGACAAACACCGTTCCAGGCGGCGCTTCGTACAGACGCGGGATCAGGCTCACCAGTGTGGACTTGCCCGATCCGGTGTGCCCGACGATGGCGACCGTCTTCCCGGCCGGGATGCGCAGGTTGATCCCTTCGAGCACCGGACGCCCGTTGTAGGCGAACGTCAGGTTCCGGAACTCGATCTCACCGCGGATCTCGTCAACGCTGACCGGATCGGCGGGCTCGGCGATCCCCGGCTGCTCCAGAAAGATGGCGTGCAGTCGGGTCAGCGAGGCGATACCGCGTTGCCCGAGATTGACCACCCAGCCCAACGCGATCATCGGCCAGGTGAGCTGCACCATGTAGGCGTTGAAGGCCACGTAGGAACCCAGGCTGACGCGGCCCAGGAGCACCTCGCGTCCGCCCATCCATAGGACCATCACGAAGGTCAGGCCGATGAGCACTTCCAGCGCCGGATAGAACACGCCCCACACATGAATCAGGCGGCGGTTGAGGGTCATGTAATCGAGGTTCATGGCCCGGAATCGCGAGATCTCCGATTCCTCCTGGGCGTAGGCTTTCACCACCCGCATCCCGGAGAGGTTCTCCTGGGCCTTGGCGCTCAACTCGCTGAACATGGCTTGGATCTTTTCAAAGCGGTCGTGGATCAACCGTCCGAAGTAGAACGCGGTGAACGAGACCAGCGGGATCGGCAGCAGCACCATGGCCGAGAGCCGCCAGTCCAGGCGGAACATGATGGCGATGCCCAGGCACAGGACCATCACCGTGTTCAGCGTGTACATGATGCCGGGACCGAGCAGCATGCGCACGGCATTCAGATCGTTGGTGGCGCGGGCCATGATGTCGCCGGTGCGGTTGCGCTGGTAGTAGCTCAGCGGCAGCGCGGCCAGGTGGCGGAACAGGTCATTGCGCAGGTCGTACTCGAT
>CAYPHP010000672.1:0-3072 GCA_964410045.1 uncultured Acidobacteriota bacterium
CGCCGTGGGGGATGGCTCGGTGTGGGTTCTGAATCAGGGAGACGGGAGCGTTACGCGCATCGATCCGAAGACCAACAAGGTTGTCGCGACCGTCGAGGTAGGCGTTCCAGGTCCAGGCGGCGATATCTCAGTTGGCGAAGGCTCCGTCTGGGTGACTGCGTTCGAGTTCCCAATCTCGCGGATTGATCCGGCCTTGAACAAAGTCGTGCAGCAGTTCGCGGGTCAAGGCGGCGACGCGATCCGCGTCGGCCTGGGCTCGGTGTGGCTGTCGAACCTGCGTCAAGGGCAAGTCTGGCGGATTGATCCGCGGCGTATCGAAGCAACGCTGCCTTAGGACGCCTTCTCGACCGGGAAGCCCTTTTCCATCCAGTCCTGCAGAAAGCTGGTGGGCAGAGTCAGCACCTTGAACTTCTCAAACTTCATTTCGCCCAGCACCCGAAATGCCGGGCGGATGTTGGGGCACTGTTTCCAGGGGCAGCACCCGCAGTAAATGACAACTTCACGGTCGCGCGGCAGTTTCGATGCCGCTTGTTTGAACAACTCCAGGCCGTTTTGCTGTGCCGTCGGGCCGGCGAACAGTGCGCCTGGAATGTGGGTCCGATAAAGGAGCTTCGGCCCGACGTAGAGGATCGCAGGCTTCGTGGCGTGCGCATCGGTCAGACGTGCGGCCAGGACTGCCGGTTCGATGAGTTGAGCCTCCTTCCAGGGTTCTGAACCACCCTGGGGTGCTCCTAGAAGTGCGATCAGCAGAGGGACAATCGTTATGGAGAGCATAGATCCATAATATCGGAACGCTGCCGATAACTATGGGACGAGCACGACGGGGGCCTGCCAGAATGCCGCCTTCTGGCTGCTCGGATCGAGCACCGTTACCTGACAGTTGTAGCGTCCCGGCGGCAGCTTGCTCAGGGCCAGACTGAAACGCAGCGGCATGGTCTTGAGGCGGTTGTTCAATCCTTCGCTCACCGGCAGCGGCGGCGTCTCGAAGGCCTTCGACTGTCCGCGGTAGAAGCTGACGAATGCCACCAGCGGCTTGATCTCGGTTGCCGCCGGCTGGTAAGCCTGGAGATAAACGAACATGTCGCGGCTGCGGCTGAAGACGCGCGTGACGCTGGGAATCAGTTTCTGCCCATCCTGCAGCAGTGGATTAGCCTGGGGGGCCTTGTCCTTGGCCGTGAACAGCGCCTCCTTCATATCCACGCGCTGGCTGCTCAGGACCACAGAGCTAATCGGGATGCGCTTCTCTTCCTTGTTCAGGTTCGGAACGATGAAGGTGTTCAGGTACGTTCCGATTCTTCCCGTTTCGTTGTCGCGAGCCAGAATCTTGATGGTGTACTTCCCCGGCAGCAGGGTGAAGCCGGTATCGTATTGGATCGGACGCTTGGCGAGCTGCGCGGCGGTTTCTCCGGTCAGCTTGATATTCACCTTGTCGCGGACGTTGCTGACCGTCATGCCGTACTCGTCTTTGATCTCGCCGATGAAGTCGATCTCGGTGTGCTCTGCGCCGCCGCGGCGCGCCAGGGCCAGCTCGCTTCCCGGAATCTTCACCGCCACCGGCACAAAATACTCGGCGCGGTTCAACTGGAAGTAATTCACTTCCATGGCGATGGTCAGCTCGGTGATCGGATCGCCCAGCATCAGGGCGTCCTCAAGCTGGCGCTCCTTGTCGGCGATCGTGAACTTTGCGAATACCTTGCCGGCGTAGTACCCGACTCGATACTCCAGCTTGGCGGACTCGTTGTCCTTCAGCGTCATCTTGATGCGCCGGAATTTGCCGTCGAGTTCCGCATCGGAAGTGTAATAGCCGACGATGTAATAGCTGGAGACGGCTTTCTGGGCCTGCACGATCCCCTGAGTCAGATCGTTGTTGTCGAGCAGCGCTTTCCCGCCGGTGTCGGCGGCCAGGGCGTACATGGTGTCCTGCGACTTCTGGAAGTTGGTGGCCATGGCCAGCGCCGACGCGCCGGTATACATGCCGACGCCGCCGGGCGAACCGACGCTGGCATCGCCGAGCGGCGCTGAGGCGACCAGGCCGCGCGCGTCGACCGTGTAAATCGATACGTTGGCGCGCAGCGAGGCGTTGACGGTGGCGCGCATCTGGGCCTGATTGTCCACGCCATTCAGCCGCAATCCGCTGGCGAAATAGATGAGCTGCTTCTTTTCGTTCAGGTGGCCCAGCATCTTGACCGCGGTTTGAAGGGCGGCGAGCTGACGGTCGGTGGTGAAGACGTTGAATTCGCCGTCATCCTGTCCGAACGCGGTCCCGACGTCGGCGTCGCTCTCGTCGCCGGCAGCGGCGTCGTCCTGGGGGCCGATGATCAGCTTCTCGATCACCGTGCCCAGGACCTCGCGGTCGTTGGTGAAGTCCTGCAACACTCTGACCGCGCCGCCCTCGAACTGCATCACCGCCAGCAGGTCCACCGGTTGCATCTGTGTGCGGATGAACTTCAGGCCCGCACGTAACGCGCGAAGCTGGTCGGGTTGCGGCATGGCCGACATATCGAAATACAGTGCCATCAGCCGGCGGTCGCGATAGCGAATGTCGCCCGGCCGTTCGGGAAGGATCTGGTGACGCGTGGCCGGGTCCACGTTGGCACGGATCACAGGCGGCGGGGCGTCCTGAGCGGCTTCCTCGACTTTTTGATACTCGCAGAAGCTGACGGTCTGCGGCTTGCCGTTCTCGGTGATGATGAAATCCTTGGCGGTCAGCCCTTCGATCAGCTTGCCATCCTTATCTTTTGCGGTGACGATCTGGACTACCAGTTGGGCCGTCGCGGAAAACTTCACTACTCCTGTGGGCGTTTGCGGGGGAGGTTGCTGCGCACGTACCAGCACGGTCAGAAGCAGCAGCGCAGTGAACCGTCGCATTAGAATCTCACTCGCAGGGTGGTCTGCAGACGCCGCATCTGGTTGGCCGAAGCCGGTAATCCAAACTGGCTGCTGCTTACGTTCGTCACCCAACTGGAGTAGGTCACATGGTTCAGCGCGTTGGTGGAATCGATGCGCAGGTCAGCATTCAAGCGATCACCCATACGGAAGCTGTTCCCGCAGTTTCAGCCGTTAATTAAACGC
>CAYPHP010000673.1:0-3070 GCA_964410045.1 uncultured Acidobacteriota bacterium
CGACAAATCGCTGATCGGCGTGGATGCCGGCAGCGGACAACTGGCCTGGAAGTTCCCGTTTCCCGACGAATGGAATGAAAACATCGTCACGCCCGTGGTGTTCGAAAACCTGCTGATCTTCTCAGGCGTGCGGCAAGGAACCCTGGCGATCGACGGCGCTTCGCAGAAAGAAGTGTGGAGGAACAAAGAGGTGGCCATGTATATGAGCTCACCGGTTCTGGCGGGCGGCTACTTGTACGGCTTTTCCTCTCGAAACAAGGGTCAACTCGTCTGCTTGAATCCACGCACCGGCGAGGCGTTGTGGAAGACCCCGGGACGCGGCGGCCAGAATGCCTCGCTGATCGCGGCCGGCGCGTTTCTCTTGATCACCGGCGTCGAGGGCGACCTGACCGTGGTGCGGCCCAATCCGAAGGCCTTTGAAACGGTGGCCAGCTACAAGGTCTCGCAAAGCGCAACGTGGCCGCATCCCGCCGTGGTGGGCCGGCAGATCCTGATCAAGGATGCTGCGGCGCTGTCACTTTGGCGGTTCTAATTCAGCGCGTACAAGTGGCCGTCGGTGCTGCCGAAGTAGACCACGCCATCCACCACCACCGGTGAAGAGAGGACGGACCCCAAGGAGAACATGCGGTCCAGGCCGATGACCATTCCGTCCAGGGTGATGTCGGGATAGAGGGCGCTGGAAATGATCCGGCCCTGGGCGTCCACGTATTTCGGTGAATTCAGCCGAGAACCATCGGTTTGGAACTCCGCCTTCATCGTTCCGGTCTTCACGTCCACGGCGTGGAGCCAGCCATCGGACGATCCGAAGTATGCGAGACCGTTGCTGATGGCCGGCGAGGAAAACGAAACGGCCTTGTTGGTGAGATCGAAGAGCACACGTCCGCTGGCGGTATCGAGCGCCTTGAACCGCGTGCCGTCGGACGTGGGGAAATAGACCGCGCCGTCCAGCACAGCGGGCGAAGCAATGACCCAGCCTTTCTTATTGTCGTGCCTCCAGAGTTGGGCGCCGGTCTTGGCATCCACGGCATAGAAGTGCCCATCGCGGCAACCGAAGAAGACGGCGCCGCCCGCGACCGCTGCGGAGCTGGCAATCCCTACCTGGTTGTAGATCACGGTGTCGTCGCCGGTCTCGAATTTCCAGAGCACCGCGCCGGTCTGGGCATCGAGAGCGTAGAGGTAGCGGTCCCAACTGCCGATGTAGAGCACGCCGCCGGTGACGGCGGGCGAGGCGTGCACCACATTGCCGGTGGCGAACTTCCATTTCAGGCTTCCCGTCTGGGCATCGAGCGCATAAACGTTGTGGTCGCCGCTGCCGAAATAGACCGCGCCTCCCACCACCACCGGCGACGACAGGAAGACGTCGAACGGGTCGGGCATGCGTTCCGTGCGCGGCATCGCTCCATGGATCCCAGGGGCCGTGAAGCGCCGCTCGCCGCCGGTCTGAAACTGCCATTTGACCTTGCCGCCTGCAGTCTCGACCGCGTAAAAGTTTCCGTCCAGGCTTCCGAAGTAGACCAATCCTCCGGCAACCGCGGGCGAGGAGTTCACGCCACCCTTGGTGGGGAACTTCCAGCGCAACGATCCGTCGGTCGCGTTCACCGCATAAAGGTTCCGGTCGGCGCTGCCGAAGTAGACTGTCCCGTCGACGACCGCGGGTGACGAGAGGACTTTCGAGGCGGTCTTGAATTTCCACTTCACCGTCGTGAGGGAAGGCGCGGTAGGAGAGCTATAGACGCCGGAATGCCCGGGCTCGCCACGGAACATAGGGGCGTCGGCGGCAAACAGGCTGCCGCAGAGACATAAGATGGTTAACGTTGTCCTGATCATGGGTTCTGGGGCATTCTACGAGAACGGCCTCGAGCCGGTCGTCAAGCAATGTCGATTCGCGTGTAATTGTGTTTACGCATGCAGCCAAGCAACCAAGGCCGATGGGGGTTCATCGCAGCAGCCGCTGCAGCGATTCTGCTCAGCGGACATAGCCAGGCGCAGCCGGGTTACGCCCCTCCCAGCCAATGTGCCGCATGTCATCCGAAAGTGTGGGCAACGTATTCCGGCACGGCCATGGCCCGGTCGTTCTACGCGATGACCCCGGCCAACGCGATCGAAGACTTTGCGCGGAACAACGTCTTCCACCACCAAGCGTCGGAGAGCTACTTCACGATGCTGCAGCGCGACGGCCGCTACTATCAGCGACGCCACCAGCTCGGTTCGGATGGGCTGCCCACCAACATCGTGGAGAAGGAAATCCACTGGGTCATGGGGTCGGGCAATCACGTCCGCACCTACCTCCATCGCACCGAGCGCGGCAAACTGGTCGAGCTTCCACTGGCGTGGTACGCCCAGAAGCAGGGACACTGGGGGATGAATCCGGGGTACGACCGGCCGGATCACATGGGATTCCGGCGGACCGTTTCCTACGAATGCATGTTCTGCCACAACGCCTACCCGCAGATTGCGCTTGGCAGTGATGAGTCCGGCGCGGAACCGGCCTATGCGACGCAGCTTCCCGAGGGCATCGACTGCCAGCGTTGCCACGGACCAGGCCGGAAGCACGTCGACGCGGCGCAGCGTCCAGGCGCGAAAGCCGAAGCCATCCGCGCGGCAATCGTCAATCCCGCGCGGTTGAGCGTCGAACGGCAGATGGAAGTATGCATGCAGTGCCATCTCGAAACCACGAGCTTCCATTTGCCGAACTCCATCCTGCGCTTTGACCGCCGACGGTTCAGCTACCGGCCAGGCGAGCCGCTCGCCGACTACGCGCTCTATTTCGACCACGCTCCGGGCACGGGCCGCGACGACAAGTTTGAGATCGTCAACGCCGCCTACCGGCTGCGCCGATCGGCCTGCTTCCGGCAAAGCGCCGGCAAACTCGGATGCACCACGTGCCACAATCCGCATGATGTGCCGCGAGGCGAAGTGGCGGCCCAGCACTACACCGCGGTCTGCCGGGAGTGCCACGCCGCGGCCACACTGGCGGAGACCAACCATCCGCAGGGCCCCGACTGCGTCGGGTGTCACATGCCCAAGCGCCGCACCGACGACGTGGTCCACGCCGTGGTCACCGATCATT
>CAYPHP010000674.1:0-3067 GCA_964410045.1 uncultured Acidobacteriota bacterium
TCAGGCGGCTGATGCGCTGGCGGACTTCGTCGTCGAGGATCTCCGCGCCGCCGCCGGGCATGGAGTCTAGCCCCGCGGCCGCCAGCCGGACAAAAGTCTCGCGCACCGTCAGGCCGCTGGTCTCGGCAATGCACAGGATCTCCGGCGGCGAGAAGCAATGCAGATGAATCCGCGGGAAGCGCTGCTTGATCGAGCGCAGCAAGTCTTCATACCATTCGATCTTGAGGTCGGGATTCAATCCGCCTTGCATCAGCACTCCGGTTCCGCCCAGGTCCAGGGTCTCCTGGATTTTGGTGAAGACGGTCTCCTGGGGCAGGATGTATCCTTCTGCGGATTTCATCGGCCGGTAGAAGTTGCAGAAGCTGCAATACTCGGTGCAGAAGTTGGTGTAGTTGACGTTGCGATCGATGATGTAGGTAACGACGTTTTCCGGATGCAGCTTCTGGCGGAGCGCGTCGGCCTCGCGGCCCAGGCCGGTCAGATCGTCGGTGGCGAAGAGATCCAGCGCCTGCTGATGGGTCAGCATGGTGTGGCTGCTCCGGCAGCCATGAACTCCGCGTGCCGGCCCAGCGGCGCCAGTCCCAACGCACCGGCTCGCCGATAGAACTCAGCCAGACCCGCGGCACAACCGGCATCCAGCGTGAAGTGGATGTTCTCGGTCAGATATGCGCGCACAATTTCGGCGGGCAGATCCCGGCGCGGCGCTTCTTCGGACACGATGGCCTCCACGGCCCGGACTCCCTGGTCGCGCCAGCGGTTGAAGGCGTCGGCCAGATCGGGATTTGCGGCCTCGCGCCGTGCCGCCCAGAACGCGAAGACGAAGGGCAGCCCGGTCAACTCATGCCACCACAGGCCCAGATCCGTTACTTGGACGCCGGGCAGCGGATTCTGGCGGTAATGCAGGGCAGGATCGCCGATCACCAAGGCGGCATCACATTCCGCAAGCATCGCGGCCGGCTCGGCGGTATGCGCCACCATTTCGACGCCGTGTCCGAACCGGCTGTGAAACAACACTTGGGTCAGGGCCACGGACGTCCGCGAGGCAGTGTCCGCGGATACGGTGCGCACTGCATCGAGCGGCTTTCTGCTCAGCAGAGCGATGCTGCGCACAAAACCCCTGGTGGCGATCGCCGCATCCCCCAGAATCACCAGGCCGGGGATGCGTTGATACTCGATCGCTGGAATCAGTCCGATGTCCGCGGTCCCTGCGCGCAGTTCATCCGCACAAACCGACGGCAGGGTGAAGGACACATCCAGGTGAGCGGGACGCTCGGCCAGAAGCGCGCGCACCAGGGGCACGGTGTTCAAGAAGGAGATGGCGGAAACCCGCAACATGCAGGTTCATTCTAGCATGGCGAATCTCAGTGCCGCCGCGCCCTGCCGGTGATAGAACTCTAGGCGTGCTGGCCCTTCTGCTCTTGTTGCAAGCTGCCCCGGCAGCGCCCCCGTCTGCCTCGGCGGCGAAGTGCCAGGTAACTGAACTGCGGCAAGTGGGCATCGTTAGTCTGGTGTCGGTGAACTGCCCGGAGAACAAGCTGAGCATGCAGCTTTCGCTGCCCCAGGCGGCCAAGGCGCCTTGGCTGGTCAAGGATCTGCGCGTGAGCATCGTGCCGACCAGCGGCGGACAAGCCGTGCGCTACACCCGGGGCCGCCAGCCGCGCAGCGACTACACCAAGCCGCAGCCGCTTCGAGTGCTGATCACCGGCAGTGGTGCCAAGGTCAACGCCACGGTCGTGGATGTGACCTTCCACTAACTCACAAAGGCTTCCACGCTGAGAACCGCCGGCAGGTGTGCATGGAGCAGTTCCCACGAATCGCCGCAATTGCGGGAGTAGAAGATCTCGCCGCTGGAAGTCCCCACGTAAACGCCGGTAGATTCGCAGGCGTCGGAGGCCAGGCCGTGACGCAGGACCAGGGTGTACACGTTCTTCTGGGGCAGGCCTCCCCGTAGTTCCTGCCAAGTATCGCCCCCGTCGCGCGAGCGGAACACTCCCAGCCTGGCGTTGCAGCAGTAGCGATGTTGCGCGTCGATCGCCGGCGCCACAAAGATGGTTTGCGCAGTGTTCGGCGCGATGGTCATGGGAAAGCCGAACCGCGACGGCAGCCCGCGGGAAACGTCGGTCCACTTCTCCCCGCCATTCCGGCTGCGATAGACGCCGCAGTGGTTCTGCTGGAACAGCCAGTCGGGATTCTGCGGGCTCATCACCAACCGGTGCATGCAGACGCCGACCTCGGGGAACTTCTCCGGCTGAAAGTCGGCGCGGACGCCCTTGTTGTACGGCAACCAGGTGGCGCCATCGTCGTCGGTGCGGAAGAATCCCGCGACCGAGATACCGATGGACACTCGCTGCGGACGGCTGGGATCGGGAACAATGGCGTGGACCATGAGCCCCCCGCCGCCGGGACGGAACTTATCGCGGGTGGCATGCTCGGTCAGCGAGCGAATCTCGTACCAGTTCTTGCCGCCGTCATCGGTGCGGAACATTGTGCCGGGATCGACGCCGCACCACAGCGTGCCCGGACGCGAGTCGCGATCGGGCACGATCTGCCAGATGCGCGCCAGATTGATGTTGCGGTCCTTGGCGAACTCCACGCCGCGGCAGGCTTTTTGCCAACGCTTCCCGCCGTTGGAACTCACCTGGATGTCGGTCCCCCACCATGCGCTCTGCAGCGCGGCCCACATTCGTCCGCTACGCGGATCGATGGTCAAATGGGTGACCTCACCGCTCGTGAAAAACGGTCCATCCACCTTCCAGTTCTTGCGGCGAAGGTCGCTGCGAAAGACGAATCCGCCCTTGCGAGTGCCGACCAGGATGCGCACTTCTCGGTTGGCCATGGGGGATCATAGTAGCAGTCTGTCGCCGGCCAAAACAATCCGAACGCTCCGTAAGCGGAATAACGAACGTTGAAAACAAAGGCCTTAGCATACCCTTGCTTGACAGGTGGTTTGATGGGCCTGTAGCCTGAACAGGCGGTGGCCATCGAAGTACAACCAGCCGAAGAGACACTGGACTGGCTGGCCCTGAAGTTAGCGCCGGGGTTGGGCACTCGGCTGGCCGCGCGATTG
>CAYPHP010000675.1:0-2208 GCA_964410045.1 uncultured Acidobacteriota bacterium
CAGATTCCGAGCGTGATCGAAGCGCTGCCCTGCGACTAAGCAGCGCGCTTTGGCAACGCCGTAGTTTCAGGATGCCGGGGAAAGGAGTTCACTTCCAAGGACCTCCCTTCCCCGGCTGTTTTTTCTGTGGAGCAACCGATCCGATTGCTCCACGCCGAGATTGCCTTATGAACGGCCCGCCGTATTTTCCCTCCGCTACGGTGGGATGGATATTCTTTCTGATCTTGATGGGCTTCACCGTGGTCGCCGCGTGGCGGGATTTGAAGACGCGCACCATCCCCAAATGGATTCCCCTGGCGCTTCTTGCCGTCGGCATCGCCTTGCAAGTCACCCGCGGCGCCTGGCTGGGCAGCCAGGGTGAGACCGTTTGGATCTTCGGCGCCCAAGGCGCCGCCCTGGGAGCGCTTGATGCGTTCCTCTTTGCGGCCAGCGGTTTTGTCGTCGGCTTTGCTGCTTTCTTCGCGATGTGGATCTTGCGAATCTGCGGCGGCGGCGACGTCAAGCTGTTTGCCGCCGTCGGCGTCTGGATCGGCCCGCGCTGGGCGCTGTGGGTCCTGCTCGGCTCCACAGTCGTCCTGGTGACCTTGTCCATGGCGTGGATGCTCTGGGCCATGGTCACGCGTGGTCCGATGGTTGCCGCCTCGAACCCCAAGGCCGCCTCCTCCACGGCCAATTCGCGAGGCATGACGTACTCCTTCCCCTTGGCCGCGGCCTTGTGCTTGATGATGCTTTGGTTCTGGCGCTATGACTTGCAGCTGGCACAACGGCCGACGACTTCCGGTTCGACTGCAAAACTGAATGCAATCTGAAAAGCGGATTGAGGTCGCGGCCGAACCCCGATGCGCTCGACGACCCAAGGACAGTGGAGAAGCGGCAGATGCGTTTGCGTTCGACAACAATCGGGCCTGGCGGCACGCGTGAACAGCGCGTGGGCGCGATCTTGTCGGCCGAACTCTTATTCGTGTTGCCGATTCTGCTGGCGCTTTTGATGGCGATGGTGGAGTTCGGTCTGCTTTTGGCGTCCGCACGCCCCACTCGAACCACCGCTGCTCCGTCGCGCTCCACGCCAGCCGCGAGGGCGCGCGGGTTGCGGCCCTGGGCGGGGAACTGTCGGGCGTCGAAAACGCGGTGCGCGATGTCCTGGGCGACGACCAGTTCAGCGTTTCCGTGATCGAAGTCACGCCGGACATCAGCGTCGCCAACGATTATCCCAGCGGCACAGCCATGGAAGTCATCGTCGCCGTGCCCGCGCGGCGAATCGTGCCGGACCTACTGCGGTTTTTCGGGTTCGGCCTGGGCAATCAAACGGTCCTCGGCCGTACGGTGATGCGGCGTGAATGACACCTACCGCGCTCCGCTAACGCGTCGCGGCTAAACAAGGAACAGTCTTTTTTTCGAGAGAGACACACCATGCGAGCGAGTACGTTGTTCGCCATAACCGTGGCGCTGTTGTTAGGCCTGGGCGCCGTCGTCGGCGCGCGCTATTACGGCTTTTTTCAGCCGCGCACCGTGGTAGCCAAGCAAGAAATGCCCAAGGTCCTCGTGGCCAAGGTGAACTTGTTCGAAGGCATGACGGTCGCCTCGGCCAAGGACACGCACTTGCGGCCGCTGACGGCGGAAGAACTCGAATGGTACAAGGCGAACAAAGACAAGCTGATGCCGGCCGCGGTCGAAGCGGCCCAGATGCGCGTTCTCGCCAAGAACGTCGAAGCCAATCAGGTGCTGCTCAAGGAGCATTTCAAGGATCAGGCCTTGCCGGACAACGTGAGCTTTCGCCTGGCGCCTGGCATGCGCTCGGTGCAACTGGTGTTGCCGCGCGAGCGGGCCGCCGGCGGCGTGATCAAGGTGGGGGAGCGCGTCGACGTGCTGCTCACGACCACGATCGTCGAGGGGCATTCCAAGAAGGGCAACACGGCGACCGCACCGCTGGCGCGTGACCTCAAGGTCATCGTCAAACGCGATAATCTGTGGACCGTGCTGCAACCGGTGCCGCAGGACAAGCCGGTCAGCTTCACGCTCGAGCGGGAGAACCCGGTGAAGGATCCCTGGGGCAACACCCGCATCGCGTCGTCGGCCACCGGGAAGCTCAACCGCAAGGAGTGGGGGCTCAACTGGAATCAGGCGCTGGAGCTGGGTGGTGTGCTGGTGGGTGAGGAAGTGAAGTTCACCCTGGAAGTCCAGGTGGTGGCGGCGCAGGCGGTCGCCGCG
>CAYPHP010000675.1:2218-3066 GCA_964410045.1 uncultured Acidobacteriota bacterium
CGCCTTCGCTCCGCTCAGGCTGACGAGACATTCCCGCCCCTTCCGCCCTTTCCGCCTTTTCCGGCTCTTCCGCCCTTTGCAATAAAAGTACGCTCGTGCTATTCTGTGTCATGGGCAAAGGAGCCGTTACCCGCCAGACCATCCTCGACCACGCCGCCGGCGTGGCCAGTGCCGCGGGTCTGGAAGGGATCACTATAGGGCGCCTGGCGGACGACCTGCATCTCTCCAAGAGCGGGTTGTTCGCCCATTTCCGTTCCAAGGAGGCCCTGCAGATGGGAGTCCTCGAGGCCGCCGCGGCCCACTTCACCGATGTCGTGGTGCGTCCGGCCCTGGCCCAGCCGCGCGGCAAGGCCCGCTTGCGGGCTCTGTTCGAGCGCTGGATGGACTGGGCTAAAGGGGAGAACCACGCTGGGGGCTGCATCTTCGTGGCCGCCGCCGTCGAGTTGGATGATCGCCCCGGTCCGGTTCGCGATCTGCTGGTGCTGGAACAGAAGAAATGGATGGACTGCATCGCCCGGGTTACCCGCACCGCGATCGGCACCCGGGAGTTCCGGGCCAAGACCGATCCGGAGCAGATGGCCCAGGATCTCTACGGTGTGATGCTCAGCTTCCATCACTCCTCCCGGTTGTTGAACGACCCGCAGGCTGAGCAGCGGGCTCGACGGGCTTTCGATTCCCTGATGAAAGCCGCCGCCGCGGTCTGAACCGCCCCGTACCCTGGATCTGGAGTTGAAGATGGCACCACCGCTTTCGAATCGTTCCGGTAATAAAAGCACGAACGGTCGCTTGATTTCAGCAGTCCTCGGCAGCGCCTCCGCAGTCGCGCCCGGGCTGACCGCCCGTTGGGC
>CAYPHP010000676.1:0-3060 GCA_964410045.1 uncultured Acidobacteriota bacterium
GGAATGCCGCAGATCCAGGCCCATCTTGTATCCGCCGATCCCGCTGAAGTGCCCGTGTCCCTCGATCAGGCCGGGAATGGCGAGCGCACCCTTAAGGTCAACAACCTGGGTCGACGGCCCCGCGAGTTTCAGGATCTCGGCGTCCGTGCCCGTGGCCACCACCAGCCCGCCCCTCGCCGCCAGCGCCCGTGCTTCAGGACGCCCCTGGTCCAGGGTCACGATTTTGCCGTTGCGCAGGATCATGTCGGCGGGCTGTTGAGAGGCAGCCGTCAACGCGGCCGCCAGGCAGAGGACCAGAGAGGTTCTGGGGAGCAGCATGGCCGACATCTTACACCGTCGTGGCGTGCGTGTTTTGCCCACCAGGTCCGCATCCCCCGAAGCCGCCAGCCGCGCTTGGGCGTCTCGGCTTAGTACGAAGAGCATAGGACCGTCGAGGGTACTCAGAAGGTAGGAGTGGTGACTTCTTGGTCACAATTGCCTTGCAATGGCACGTAAGTTTGTGAAAAGTTGGGTCACGCAGAAATGCGTCAGATCCTGGTCATCGACGACGACGCCGGGCAGCGGAAGCTGCTGGTGGACCTGTTTTCCATTCGCGGTTTTGAGGTGACCACGGTACGCGACGGCCTTGAGGGGCTCGCGGCGCTCGCCGGCGCCACCTTCGATGCGGTGCTCGTGGATCTCATGATGCCGGGCAAGAGCGGCACCCCGCTGCTGGAGGAGATTTGTTCGCTCTACCCGGAGTATCGCCGCCGCATTCTGGTGCTGTCGGGAGTCGCGGACTACGAGGCGGAGGCGATTCGGGATCAGGGCTGGACCATTGTCTCGAAGCCGTACGAACTCGGGGAGCTGCTCGCGGCAGTCAAACAAATGACCGGCGAACCCGAGCGCTTGCCGTCCGGACGAAGCTTCCCGCGGGCAAAACAGGCGCTCGCAAATGACTAGGACATTGCGGTCGCAGGTGAGGCGGTAAGCGCTTGGCTGAACCACGGGATTGACAGAAGGCAGCGCATGAGCCGATCCATTCTGGTGATTGAAGACGAGCAGTCCCAGCGCGATCTTCTCCGTCAGGTCCTCGAGTCTCGCGGCTACGAGGTTACCGACGCCGATTCCGGCCAGGACGGCATCCAGAAGCTCACCGCCGCCGACTACGACGGGATTCTCGTGGACCTGCGCATGCCGCACGGCAGCGGCGAGTTCGTCATCCAGTGGATCCTCAACAACACGCCGCTGATGCGCTGCCGCATTCTGGTGATCACGGGCGATCAGCTTTCACCTGGCCTCGAAGCCTTTCTTGAGCGCGTCAATGTGCCCATGATTGCCAAGCCCTACCTGTTGGCCGACCTCCTGCACGCCGTCGCGCAGGTCGCGCCCCCCGAACCACCAACCCAGATCGAACCGGGCGCCGCCAAACGCCAGACCAACGGCTGCAACAGCTAAGCGCCTCCCCTAGGTTCTGCTTGCATTCGGGTTCACGAAGCGGGTTCCGGGTGTCCCGCTTCCGACCCCGGGAGCTCGGCCGTCCCGCTCCGTGGATCGGATCTTTGGAGGGCGGTTAACTGAGCATGCGGGGCCGTGAATCCCGGTAAGACCTGCCATGAAGGAGACGTGAAGGAGGATGTTATACTTGCCGCCAGGGCTGTGTTGCGCCGCCGCGTGGCGGCGAGTTCTGCTTGGTGTGCTCCCCGGTTTGGTAACTGGGAACCTGAACGCTAAGGGGGCGTGGAATGGACCTGGCGATTGTACGTGCTGTCTTCGTCGCCGTTCTGACCGTTGCCGCCTATTACCTGCAGCCGTTTGGCCTCGGCCCGTTCATTGCCGGCGGGCTGGGACTCGTTCTTTCGTTCGCCATCATCGTATTCGAAATCCGTTTGAAGCAGGCCAGTCTCAAGCGCCTCATCGGCGCCGCGATTGGATCGGTCCTGGGCATCCTCGGCGCATTTCTCATGAGCGTAGTGATCGGCTACAGCCAGATCGAGCCCGGGACCAAGTCCTTCCTGCAATTCCTGGTCATGCTGTTGATGGCGTACATTGGCTTGGTAGTGGGCGCTAACAAAGGCGACATGTTGAATCTCGCAGCCTTGGGGGGACTCTTCGGCGCGGAGAAGCCCGCCCGCAAGTCCATCAAGCTGCTCGACACCAGCGTGATCATCGATGGGCGCATTGCCGACGTCTGCCAGACCGGCTTCGTCGACGGTACCCTGATGATCCCGCGCTTCGTGCTCCGCGAACTGCAAATGGTGGCGGATTCCGCCGACTCGCAGAAGCGTAACCGGGGCCGGCGGGGCCTCGATGTCCTGCAACAACTCCAGAAAATGTCCACCGTCACGGTGCAGATCGGCGATGAGGATTTTCCCAATGTTCGCGACGTGGATCTGAAGCTGATCGAACTGGCCAAACTCACCGACGCCAAGATCGTGACCAACGATTTCAACCTGAACAAGGTGGCCCAGGTGCAAGGCGTGGCTGTACTGAACATCAACGACCTGGCCAACGCCATGAAGCCGGTGGTGCTGCCCGGCGAGGGCATGCGCGTCTTCATCCTCAAGGAAGGCAAGGAGCGCAACCAGGGCGTCGGCTACCTGGACGACGGCACGATGGTGGTGGTGGACAACGCGCGGAAGATGATCAACCGCACGGTGGATGTCACCGTCACCAGCGTGTTGCAGACCACCGCCGGCAAAATGATCTTCGGGAAGTACGACGAGCGGCTGCAGGCGTCGCCCGCGGCTCCGGCCGCGCGCGCCGAAAGCGGCAAGCCGCCCGAACGAAAAGAAACCCCCGTGGGGTAGGAACAACCGGCGGGTCGACAAAAGAGCGGGACAGGTCGGGAGGCCTGTCCTACTTGGAAACGGCGTTGAAGACAATCTCGCCGAACATCGCCGGGACGTGGAAGTCGCGCTTCATCGTCGGCGACCACGCCAGGGAAGCCCGCTCCGGACGCTTCTCGACACGGTACATGTTCAGCCGCCAGCGATCGCCGGGTTGCGGAGGAAAGTGCCGTGCGGGAATCACATCCTCCAGCGGCAGGTCATCCTGAAGCACATGCGCCAGGTTATAGCG
>CAYPHP010000677.1:0-3049 GCA_964410045.1 uncultured Acidobacteriota bacterium
GTGGATGGACGCGATCGAGAAGATGGTGGACGGCAGGACGCCCCTGCCGGACTTCACGCGTCTGGTAGGAATCCGCTTTACTGAAGCGTCGCCAGGCCGGGGGGTCGTGGAAATGGACGTGGACGAGCGTCATTCCAACCCCATGGGCACTCTGCAGGGCGGGATTCTCTGCTTGTTGGCCGACACGGTCATGGGCTTGGCTTACGGCACGACGCTGGAAGACGGGGAATCGCTGACCATGCTGGAGGTGAAGGTGAATTATCTGCGGGCCGTGCGCAAGGCGCACCTGTGCGCCGAAGCCCGCGTGGTCAAAGCCGGCAAGACCGTCGGGATGGTGGAGTGCGACATCACCGACGAGCACAACAATCTGGTGGCCCGCGCTTCTTCCACCTGCATGACTCTCCGCTGACCGTCATGCCTGTCCATCAAGCCAGCTTCCGCATCTCCACACAAGGCCGCTGCGATGTGAAGGACATCACCGGCGAGGTTGCGCGCATCGTCGCGTCCAGCAAGTTGCGCCACGGAGTTGTCAACGTATCCGGCAAAGGGTCGACGCTGGCGGTGACTACGATTGAGTTCGAGCCGGGCTGCGTGGCCGATCTGCGGCGGGCGCTCGAGAAGATCGCTCCGATGAACTCCGACTACGCCCACAACGCTCGCTGGGGCGACGACAACGGCTACGCCCACTTGCGCAGCGCCCTGATGGGCACCACCCAGAGCTTTCCATTGTCCGGCGGCAAGCTGGCCATCGGAACCTGGCAGCAGATTGTTCTCTGCGACTTCGACGAGCGGCCCCGCGATCGCGAAGTGATGGTCACCGTGGTCGGGGAGTAACTCCTACAGCGTCCGGCGACCTTCCAATGCCTTGAGCATGGTCACTTCGTCGGCGTATTCGAGATCGCTGCCGACGGGGACTCCGAGGGCGATTCGCGACACCGCCACGCCGAGCGGTTTTAGGAGCTTCGCCAGGTAGACCGCGGTGGCTTCGCCTTCCGTGTTGGGGTTGGTGGCGATGATGATTTCCTGGACTTTGCCGTCGCCCAATCGCTCAAGCAGTCCTTTGATCTTCAACTGATCCGGACCGATGCCCTTGAGCGGCGAGAGCGTTCCCAGCAGCACGTGGTAATAGCCACGGTACTGCCGGGTCTTCTCGACGTTCAGAATGTTCTGCGGCTGCTCGACCACGCAGATCAGGTGCGGATCGCGCGAGGCGTCGGCGCAGAAGTGGCAGGGGTCTTGATCGGTGATGTTGTTGCACACCGAACAGCAGCCCAGCTTTTCTGTCACGTCGAGGATCGCCTGGGACAATCGCCGGGCGTCGTCCGGACCACGGCGCAAGAGGTCAAACGCCAGGCGCTGCGCCGACTTGGCCCCGATGCCGGGGAGCCGTTTGAATTCCTGGATGAGCTGTTCGAGCGGTCCGGCGTAATCGGGCATGGCGTTAGAAGAGTCCGGGGAGGTTCGGCAGGCCCAGTCCTCCGGCCATTCCGCCCAGCTTCTTGCGCATCTGCTCGTCCACTTCGCGCATGGCCTGGTTGACGGCGCCTTTGACCAACTCCTGGATCATCTCCAGGTCGCCGTCCTTGTAGAGTTGCGGATCGATCTTCAGCTCGAGCAGTTCCTTCTGGCCGTTCACGCGCACGGTGACCATGCCTCCGCCGGCGCTGGCTTCCACGCGCAGGGCTGCCACTTCCCGCTGCATCTGTTCTTGCATCGTGCGGGCTTTCTTCAGGAGATCGCCGAAATTCGGCAAGGGATTGCCGCTCATCGCCGTTTCGGCTCCTCTACTGTCGCGCCGGGAAACTGACGCAGGAACTCAGCGACCTCGGGGTGGCTCATGATCGAACTTCCTGAAGGCGCGCTGGCCGCGGCGGTGGCTGCCGCTGCGGCCGGACGGATCGGCGCGGCGGCGGCTGGCTCACTCACTTGCAGGAAGCGAACGCTCACGGTACGGCCGAGAATCTCACTAGCCAATTGCGCCAGCAACTTCTGCTCGTCGGCGCCGGGCAAGTGTGCGTTGCTACCTTGCATCGGGAATCCGATGTTGACGCTGTCTTGAGCAACTTCCCAGCTCACCGCCTTCTCGAGTCGGACGGCCAGCATGGTACGACCCTTCTCTTCGAGGCGGGGGATAAGTTGCGAGGCGAACTCACCACTTGGCGGTGGCGGGGCATTTCGCCGTTGCTGATCGCGCTCGAGTGGCGTGGTCTGCGGCGCGGCACTCCGTGGCGACGGCCCGGCTCCAGGGGAACCTCCGACCAGCTTAGGGCCACTGCCACCTGTCGAACTGAGCCCGGCGATCACTTCCTCGATCGGCATCAGCCGCCGCGCATGCACCAGCTTCAATAATCCCAATTCGGTGTGAAAACGCGCCTGGGAGGAATGGTGCAGATCCTGAAACAGCCGCAGCAGGATCTGCAGATAGCGGGTCAAATCCTCCTCGGTGAACAATGCAGCCTGCGCGGCCAGGCGTTCCCGCTCGGCGCGCGACGCTTCCAGAAGCTGGGGAGATCCGCCTGCCGTGCGCGCCACCAGCAGATTGCGAAAGTGGCGGCAAAGCTGTCCGCAGAAGTTGCGCAAGTTGTGACCTTCGCGGACCAAGCGATCCACCAGGGCCAGCATGCGTTCCGCCGAAGCCGTGTGGATCGCGTCGACTACTTCGTCGAGCGCCTGCGCCGGAGCGACGCCGAGAAGCTGGCGGACCGTGTCGCCCTCGAGTTTGTCACCGCAGCAGGCGATGGCTTGGTCGAGGGTCGAGAGCGCGTCGCGTAGGCTGCCTTCGGCGGCTTGCGTGATTACCGCGAGCGCGTCCTCGCTTGCGGTGATCCCTTCACTGGAAGCAATGTGCTGGAGCTGCTTTACTGTTTCCTCGAAGCCCAGGTTGTGGAAGGCGAAGGTCTGGCAACGCGACGCGATGGTCGCCGGGATGGAGTGCGCCTCCGTGGTGCACAGCACAAAGATAACGTGCGGCGGCGGCTCTTCCAGCGTCTTCAGCAGCGCGTTCCAGGCTTCCTTGGTCAACTGGTGGGCTTCGTCGATGATGAAGAAC
>CAYPHP010000678.1:0-3046 GCA_964410045.1 uncultured Acidobacteriota bacterium
GTGACGCCGCTCATAGAATCCAAACAGTCCTGGAGTTACATGAAGGGTTTACACTGCTTAGACTGATCGTTGTTGCTGCTCTTTCCCTTTTCCTAGTCCCTGCGCACGGTCAGACCGTCTTCACCGGGACCATCACATTCAACGGAACAGCCCGCAGCGGGTCGTGTACTACGCCAGGTCCGGTGAGCGGTTCGGCCTCGCTCGCGGTAACCGTGCAGCCGTCCCTTTCGACCCTGGTGAGCAGCGGCGGGACTGCAACCGGTTTTTTCACCGTTACCAACGTCATCTTTACAGGCTGTGACAATGGCGATGGCGGCGCAGGGACCGTCACCGTAACCGTCGCTGCCGGCGGCGCGACGACAATGGTGCTTACCGACTCCAATTGCACGTTGAACCTTCTGGGAACCACCAGTTCGATGAGCGGCAACGCATTTGCGTGCGTTGGTCTGGTTACCGGAACCGCGACGGCTACGGTGACAGCGCAAGCGCCCAACCCGACGCCGGCTAGTCTGCGAGTGATTCCCGCGGCACTGCAGTTTACGGCCGTCGCCGGCGGAGGCGTGACGCCCCCGCAAACCGTGGCCGTCATCAATGACGGGGCCTTTCAGAACAACCTTTCAGGCGTGTGGAGGGGAATCGCCACCAACTCGGACAGCAGCACCGCCGCCATGGAGGTCACCTTCGTCCAGACCGGCAGCAGCGTGACCGGCGTGCTCACGTTCACCGAGGGCTCGGGCTCGTCCAGCGGAAGCCTCTCCGGCACGATGGTGGGCAATTCATTTACCTTCGTGGCCACCGGCGCTCCGGGTGAAGGCTATATCTCCGGGCAGGGGAATCTGAATGGGAACACCATCAACGGAAGCCTTGTCAGCTATTCGCCTAATGAGCCGAACAATTCAGCAACCTACAGCATTACGCGCCAGAGCGCCGCGCCCGGATTGGTGACGACGTTGAACTGGACCGCAGCGGCCAGCACGGTGTCGGGCGGATCATGGCTTTCGGTGACGCCTGCGAGCGGCGTCAGCAACGTAGGCGGTCAGGGAGTCCCTGTCACCGTAACGGCGCAGACTACGAGTCTGGCGCCGGGGCAGTACACGGGGCAAGTTCAAGTCGCTTCCACCACGGCAGCCAATTCGCCGCTGGCGGTGAGCGTGATGCTGACGGTTCTGCCTGCGGCCACGCCGGTGGCGGCGCAGGTGCGGCCGACCGGCATGATCTTCGTCGGTGGGGCCATTGCGCCCGCCGCGCAGAGTGTCCAGATCAGCACGGCGTCGTCGTCCACAGTGCAGGCGAATTTCAGCGCCACCACCAGCAGCGGCGGCGCATGGCTGGCCGTCGACCGGAGCAACGCCGCGCTGAGCAACTCGTCGCCGGTCACGTTGAACGTTTCGGTCGCCACTGGGACCCTGGCAGCCGGCGTGTACCTCGGCCAGGTAGCCATCAGTTTCAGCGACGGCAGTTCGCAATCCGTCCAGGTGATCCTGGTGATTCCGGCATCGACCTCCGCAGGCTTCAAGCTGCCGGGGGCCGCGGCCTGCACCGCCACCAGACTGCTGGCTGTCGACCGCACCCTGGGGTCGAACTTCAACTCGCCCCTTGCCTGGCCCACGACGCTGGAAGTGCTGGTGGTGGACGACTGCGGCGTCTTGAACAGCGGGGCCCGGGTCCTGGCGACTTTCTCCAATGGGGATCAGCCCCTTTTGCTGCAATTGCTGGGCGGCGGCCGCTATCAGGCGACCTGGCGTCCGGTAAACATCAGCAACTCCGTGACCGTGACGGTGACCGTGACCCAGGGACAACTTTCACAGACCCAGGTAACCTTGTCCGGCAAGACCAGTGACAATCCCAACGTGCCCGCCGTGAATCCCGGCGGCATGGTGGGCGCAGCCAACTACGGAGGAACCACGCTGCCGCCCGGCGGAATCATCGCCGTGTTCGGCAGGAATTTGGCGCAGACCGGCGCGGCGGCGAATCTCCCGCTGCCCACCAATCTCGGCGGCGTGACCCTGACCGCGGCGGGCAAAGACCTGCCGCTGTTCTACACCTCTTCCGGACAGGTCAACGCGCAACTGCCTACGGAACTCGCGCCCGGTACGCGCGTGGCGGTGATCGCCAAGGTTAACTCCATGCTCTCGGTCCCGGAAGTGATCACCATTGGTCCGACCGCGCCGGGGATTTTCTCAGTGACTCAAGACGGCAAGGGCCAAGGTGTGATTGTGGATGCCTCGAACCGTCTCCTCGACGGCGTACAGGCCTCGGCTGCGCCCGGCCAAGTCGTAGTGATCTATTGCAGCGGACTCGGCGCGACTACGCCGGCGGTCGCGTCCGGAGTCGCGGCGCCCTCGAATCCACTAGCCTTGGTGGCTCCGCTGCCGGTGGTGAACATTGGCGGAGCGTCCGCGGCGGTCCAGTTTGCCGGAATGACGCCGGGCTTGGTGGGTCTCTATCAGCTCAACGTAGTGGTGCCTGCCGCCGTAACAGGCGCTTCCGTGCCGCTGTCGATCACCCATCAAGGTGTCACCAGCAACACGGTGACAATCGTTGTCCGATAGCATTCCTTGACACTCGGTGACGCCGCTCATAGAATCCAATCAGTCCTAGAGTTGCATGAAGGGTTTACCTGCTTAGACTGATCGTTGTTGCTGCACTCCTCCTGCTTCTTGTCCCAGCGCACGCCCAGACGGTCTTCACGGGGACCATAACCGTCAACGGAACCGCCCCGGGCCCAAACTGTCCCACCCCGGGTCCGGTGAATCGCTCGGTCTCGATCTCCGTATCCGTCCAGCCAACGCTCTCGACGCTAGTGAGCAGCGGCGGGAGCGCGACGGGGATTTCCGTGTTTACCAATGCTTCCGGCACGGGCTGTGAAGTGTTCGAGGCCGCGCGCTCTGGAAGCGTCAATGTGACCGTGGCCGCAGGCGGGGCGACGACGATGACCTTTCCGAGCAACTGTACGGTTACGCTGACGGGTACAATCAGCTCGGTCAGCGGCAGCGTCGCCGCCTGCGTTGGTCTGGTTACCGGAACCGCGACGGCTACGGTGACA
>CAYPHP010000679.1:0-1899 GCA_964410045.1 uncultured Acidobacteriota bacterium
CGGCGCCGGCCCGCTCATGACTCCGACCCTTCCGGCCCAACCTCCGGCCACTGCTGCGCCGCCACGCGCCGCCAACTCGTTCAGACCCTGGTTTCTGTACATCGGGACGCTCTACGTCGTGTGGGCGATCACGATGTTCGGCTTCGGGTTCTGGCGGGACGTATTCGGCAACTGGCCGGTGACGCTGATCATGGTCCTCGGCTCGGTAGTTGCCGGCTCCACCCCCATCGGTGGCGGCGCGGTGGCCTTCCCGTTCCTGGTCCTGCTCTTCGGCCGCACGCCGGCCCATGCACGTAACTACTCTTTGGCGATTCAGGCGCTGGGAATGACCTCGGCGATGATCTTTATCCTGTGCCGGCGGATTCCGATGCAAACTTCGCTCTTGGTGTGGACCTCGGTGAGCGCTGCGGCGGGTTTGCTGGCCGGACACTTCTGGATTGCGCCGCACGTCGCGCCCGGCCCGCTCAAGCTGCTCTTCGCCTGCATGTGGCTCAGTTTTGCGATCCTCACCCTCGCCAAGAACCGGGAGATCTGCGCGCTCACCGGCAATCGCGCGATCGCCTTGGAAACCACGGTTCGCGCCGGAATCATCGCCGGAATCATCGGGGGCATCGCCAGCGCGCTGGTCGGGGTGGGCGTGGAACTGCTCCTTTACAGCACGCTGGTCCTGTTGTTCCGCTGCGATCTCAAGGTGGCGGTGCCAACCGCGGTCAGCGGAATGGCCATCGCTTCCGTGGCCGGCACCGCCCTCCATCTGTGGATCGGAGACATCGGCCGCGCCGTGATGGTGGACTGGCTGGCGGCGGCACCCGTGGTCGTGTTGGGCGCGCCGTTCGGAGCCTGGCTGGTAACCAAGTTGCCGCGCTACCAGTTGTTGTACATGGTGGCAGTGCTCTGCGTCCTGCAGTTCATCTGGGCGGTGAAGAGTGTTTCGCCGGGACGCGCGGAATGGACGCTCATCATCGTCGTCCTCGTCTCCGCCCTGGGCGCTTTCTCCCTGCTCTACCGCAGAGGCAAGGCGGCGTATCCGGACGGCGCACGTTAAGGCATCAACGGTTTTCGGGCGCTCACGCTTTGCGGCCAGCGGAGTCCCGGGGATAGGCTTCGCCCCAGTATCCGGGGCACGGTTCCACGAAGGTGATGCCCATGCGATGCAGGCGGCCCTCGTCTCCTGCCCGCCAGATCACGCGGAAGAGCGCGATCTGTCCCGATTCTCGATTAGCCAGGCGAAGTTGGTCGCCCTTGTTGAAGGGCCGGTCGGAATAGACCAGCGCGCCACCGTCGTTCAGTGAAACTGTGTGCAGCACCGCGCGTCCCGCTTCCAGCGGTGCGTCGCAGACCAGGGCCACACGATGGTAGACGCGCGGACTAGCTCGCAGCTCGCGCAGGATCTCGTTCACGCCGGTTGCGCGGCGGCGATGGCGGTGGCCGAGTAATCCTCGCCCCAGAACTGAGGGCGGTCTTCGAGCATTTCCACGCCGAACTTGAAAAGGCCGGGCCTTTCCTGGCCGCCAGACCAGACCACGCGGACCCGCACCGCGTCCTGCGTCTTCTGGTTCTGCATTTCGAGGTGCGTTTCAGCCGGCCAGGTTTGCGTGGAGAACACCATGGCGCCATGACGGTTGATGACCGCGGAGTGCGCCATCACCGGCGCACCGTCGTGGATGAACACCAGGGGAACGCGGCAGACAATCCGCGGGCTGCGGCGAAGTTCCTGGAGAATCTGCCGGCTCACAGCAAGAATCTAGCACAGTTCCCGCGCTGGCCTTATAATGCGTGTTCACTCTGAAGCCCCCGCGAGCCCCGATCCATGATGCCGATGAGTTTGCCCCGCCTTCGCCAGGCCTGTTCTGCCGTCATTGCTTTTTCTGTTGCGCTGCTCAGCGCCGGATCCGCGGC
>CAYPHP010000679.1:1909-3040 GCA_964410045.1 uncultured Acidobacteriota bacterium
GCACCCGGCCGTGCGATCGGCGTTTCAGGCTCTGGACAAGAACCATGAACGGTTCATCGAGGAACTGGTCTACCTGACCGAGATCCCGGCGCCACCGTTCAAGGAAGCAGCGCGCGCCAAGGCTTACGAGGCCAAGTTCCGCGAGGTGGGACTGAAGGAGGTCTCCATTGACGCGGAAGGCAACGTCATCGGAGTCCGGCCCGGAACCGGCTCCGGACCGGCACTGATGGTGGCTGCGCACCTCGATACCGTGTTTCCGGAAGGTACCGACGTCAAGGTTAAGAAGGACGGCAACAAGTACTCCGCCCCGGGGATCGGGGACGACACGCACGGCCTGACCTCCATCCTGGCTCTGGTCCGCGCGATGGATGCCGCAGGCATCAAGACCAAGAGTGACATCATCTTCGCCGGAGACGTCGGCGAGGAGGGCCTCGGCAACCTGCGCGGCGTTCGCTACATCTTCGAGAAGAGTCCTCTGAAGGACCGCATCAAGCACTTCATCTCCATTGACGGCGGCGACGACAACAGCATTACCAACGGCGGCGTCGCCAGCAGGCGCTACCGGGTGACCTTCAAGGGTCCGGGCGGGCATAGCTACGGGGCGTTTGGGCTGGTGAATCCCGCGTTCGCGATGGGCGACGCGGTCAGCCGTTTCTCGCGGTCCAAGGTTCCGGTCAGGCCGAAGACAACCTTCAACGTCGGAGTTTACGGAGGAGGGACGTCGGTCAACGCGATCCCGCACACGGTGTGGATGGAAGTGGACATGCGATCCGAGTCGCCGGTCGAACTCGACAAACTCGAACGCAAGATGCTGGCCGATGTTCGGGCCGCGGTGGCCGCCGAGAATCGCGCCCGTAGCACGCGCAGCGGCTCCATCACCGCGGAACCGAAACTGGTGGGTGACCGGAAGGGCGGGAAGACTCCCGAGGATTCGCTTCTGGTGCGCGCCGCCGCCGAGGTGACCCTGGCCATGGGAAACCGGCCTGTGTATCGCTATAGCAGTACGGACTCCAATGTCCCGATCAGCCTGGGGATCCCGGCGATCACCGTCGGCGCGGGACGCTCCGGCGCACGGGCCCATGCGCTGGACGAATACGTGACCACCGACAAGGAGTCGAACCTGCCTGGCCT
>CAYPHP010000680.1:0-3037 GCA_964410045.1 uncultured Acidobacteriota bacterium
GACAGCAAGACCGTCTACGTCGCGTCGCAAGGACCGCTCTGGAGCGCTGGCGGCGACCGTGGCTTGTTCAAGACCACCGACGCGGGCAGGACTTGGAAGAACGTGCTTTCGATCAGCGAGAACACCGGCGTGACCGACGTGGTGATGGACCCGCGCAACCCGGACGTGCTGATTGCCGCGGCCTGGCAGCGCCGCCGCCACACCTGGACGCTGATCAATGGCGGCCCGGAGAGCGGCGTGCACAAATCCACCGACGGCGGTGCGACATGGAGTCGCATCACCTCCGGCATCCCGGGTGGCGACGTCGGGCGCATCGGCTTGGCAATTTCGCCCGCCGATCCCAACGTGATCTACGCCACCATCGAGGCCGGTGAGCGCCGCAGCGGCATCTTCCGCTCCGGCGATTCCGGAGCCACCTGGGAGCGCCGCAACGAATACGTGGCTCAAGGCATGTATTACGGCAAGATCTTCGCCGATCCCAAGAACGTGGATCGCATCTACCTGATGGATGTACAGAACCGCGTCTCCGACGACGGCGGACGAACGCTTGTCCCGCTGGGAGAGCGCTCCAAGCACGTGGACAATCACGTGATCTGGGTGGACCCCGTGGACACCGATTACTACCTGGTGGGTTGCGACGGCGGCCTGTACGAAAGCTTCGATCGCGGGCGCAACTGGCAGTTCAAGAGCAACATGCCCATCGGACAGTATTACGATGTGACCGCCGACAATCAGTATCCGTTCTACAACGTCTACGGCGGCTTGCAGGACAACAACACCTGGGGCGGGCCGGCCAAGACCCGCAGCGTCCACGGCATCACCAACTCCGACTGGTTCGTCGCCGCCGGCGGCGACGGCTTCCACGTCCGCGTGGATCCTGAAGATCCCAACATCGTCTACGCCGAAAGCCAGTACGGCGGGCTTCTGCGCTTCGACCGGCGCACCGGCCAAGGCATCAGCATCAAGCCCGTGGAGAAGAAAGGCGAGCCGGCGTTGCGCTTCTTTTGGGATTCCCCGCTGATCATCAGCCCGCACTCCCGCACCCGGCTCTACTTCGCGGCCAACCGGCTGTTCCGCAGCGACGACCGCGGCGACAACTGGCGGGCCATCAGCGGCGATCTTTCCCGCCAGATTGACCGCGACTCGCTGCCGGTGATGGGCCGGCTCTGGCCGCCCGAGGCGGTGGCCAAGCACCAGTCGACATCACCTTACGGCAACATTACGGCGCTCTCGGAGTCGCCCAAGAAGGAGAACCTGATCTACGCGGGCACCGACGACGGGCTGGTCCAGGTGACCGAGAATGCCGGCGGATCGTGGCGAAAAATTGAGACGTTCCCCGACGTGCCGGAGCGTTCGTTCGTGGCCCGCATCCTCGCCTCGCAGCACGATGCCGCGACGGTGTATGTGGCCTTCGAGAATCACAAGAACGGCGACTTCAAGCCTTACCTGCTGAAGAGCACCGACACCGGCAAGACCTGGACCTCGATCAAGGGCAACCTGCCGGAGCGCGGCGAAGTGCTGGCCATCGCCGAGGATCACGTCAACCCCAGCCTGCTGTTTGCAGGCACCGAGTTCGGGCTCTACTTCACCATCGACGGCGGGGCCAAGTGGATCAAGCTGACCGGCGGCCTGCCGACCATCGCGGTACGCGACCTGGCCATCCAGAAACGCGCCAACGATCTGGTGGTCGGGACGTTTGGGCGCGGTATCTATGTCTTGGATGACTACTCACCGCTGCGCACGGTAAAAGCGGAAACCTTGTCGGCTGACGCACACATCTTCCCGGCGCGCGAAGGCTTGATCTATCTGCAAACGCGCCAGTACGGTGGAGGGCAAAAGGCCTCGCTGGGCGAATCGTTCTACACGGCGGAGAACCCGCCGTTCGGCGTGACGTTCACTTATCACTTGAAGGAAGCGCTGAGATCGCAACGCGACGTGCGCCGCGAAGCCGAACGGGAAGCGGCGCGCAACAAAACCGCCGCGCCGTATCCCAAGCCCGAGCAGTTGACCGCGGAAGCGGAAGAGGAGGCGCCGGCTCTGCTGTTCACCATCAGCGACGCGGCGGGCAAAGCCATTCGCACGCTGACGGCTGGCGCCGGTGGGCGCGGCTTGCAGCGTCTGACTTGGGATCTGCGCCATCCGGCCCCGGTGCTGCCGGCTGCCGGTCCGCCGCAAGCCGGCGGAGGCGGAGGCGGTGGAGGCGGATTTGGCGGCGCTCCGACCGGTGCGATGGTCGCTCCGGGCGCTTACAAGGTCACGCTTTCGAAGCGTGTCGACGGCAAGGTCACCCAGATCGCCGGGCCGGTAAGTTTCAATGTGGTCGCCGATGGTCCGGCGCAGGTGTCGGCTGCTGATCGCCAGGCCCTGACTGACTTCCAGGAGAAGGCTGGCGCCCTGCAACGCGCGCTAACTGGGACCAACGGAACGGTCACGGCGCTGCGCACGCGGATCGAGGCGCTGCGCCGGGCATTCGATGAAACACCGGCGGCTACGCCCAAGATGCGTGAAGACGCTCGCGGCCTCGAGAAGCGGCTGAACGAGATCCAGCGAACTCTCAGCGGCGATCGCACGCTGGCCCAGTTGCAGTACAACGAGCCGCCGTCGCTATCGCAGCGCGCCGGTACTGTGATCGGAGCCGCTCGCAGCGTGACCTCGCGTCCGACCAAGACGCATCTGGAGCGCTACGACGAAGTGACCGCTGAGCTGGCCGCGCAAATCGCGGCTTTGCGCAAGCTCGACGAGGAAACCAAGGCGCTCGAAAAATCCGCCGACGCCGTCGGCGCGCCCTGGACCCCGGGGAGGATCCCGGAGTTGAAGAGGTAACCGCAGATTACGCAGATTTCGCAGAAGCTCGACAATTCGAGCCATGGGATACTGGCCGGCGGGCTCGGCGAAGGCCCGCCGGTGATCAATGACGACATGATCTGGCGCAACGGGCTCCAGGTGTGCGGGCATCCGGCGAACGTGGACCTGATCATCCCCCTAAACATCCGAATCGGCCCAAGGAATTGGCTCCAGTTCGAGGGCCATAGACGGC
>CAYPHP010000681.1:0-3030 GCA_964410045.1 uncultured Acidobacteriota bacterium
AACCGTGACCGTGTTTCTCACAGTGCTGCCGTCGGGCGGAAACCCCGGCGTGCAAATCGATCCCACCGGATTGATCTTTGTGTCGAGCGGAGCGCAAACGGTTTCGCTGGGCAAAGCCGCGCCGGGCAATCTACTCTTCAACGCCGCGGCGGCGACCGCGTCGGGCGGCAACTGGCTGACCGTGACGCCGGCAAGCGGAACGCTCGCGGGGACGGCGGCAACTTTGAATGTCCAGGCGGCGACGGGCTCGCTGGCCGCCGGCATCTACCAAGGCACCGTAACGCTCACTTTCGGCGATGCGACGTCGAAAGTGATCAACGTTCTGCTGGTGGTGCCGTCCGCAACCGAAGCTTCGAAGGCGCCGGGAGCAGCAGCCTGCACGCCGGCGCAACTGGTAACCGTGGTCCGCAGCATCGGCGCCAACTTCAACTCGCCGGCCAACTGGCCGACGAACATCGAAGCACTCGTGGTGGACAACTGCGGCACCGCCCGCACCGACGCCACGGTGATCGCCACGTTCTCGAATGGCGATCCGCCGCTGGCGCTGGTGAGCTTGAAGAACGGAACGTACTCGGCGACGTGGCGTCCGTTGAGCACGGCGGCCAACGTGACCATCCGCGTCCGCGCCACGATTGCGGCACTGACTACGGCCGAAGCAACGGTGCAAGGCCAGGTCGCCGCCAATGCCAGTGCGCCGGTGCTCTATCCCGGTGGAATCGTGAACGCCGCCAGCTTTGCGAACGGCTCGCCGCTCGCGCCCGGCAGCATCGTCTCGCTGTTCGGCAGCAAGATGGCCGCAACGGGAGCGGCCGCGTCGTTGCCTCTGCCGACCACGCTGGGCAACACTACTTTGCGCGTCGGCGACACCCTGGTTCCCCTCTACGCTTCCACCGACGGGCAGATCAACGCCCAGATTCCCTATGAGCTGACCGCCCCGGCCAACTACCAGATGGTCCTGCGCAGCGGCGGCTTGATCACCGTGCCCGAGCCCTTCAATCTCTCGCTGACGCGGCCGGGGATTTTCACTGCCAATCAGCAAGGGACCGGCCAAGGCGTCATCTTCAACACCAGCGGACAACTGGTGGACAGCGCCAATCCCGCAGGAGCGGGAGACGTCGTGGTGATCTACACCACTGGACTCGGCGCCACGAATCCGGCGGTCCCTTCGGGAGTTGCCGCGCCATCGGCCGAGCCGCTGGCGCGCGTGACCAATGCGGTCACAGCCACCGTCGGCGGACAAAACGCCGCGGTCCAGTTTGCCGGACTGACGCCTGGATTCGTCGGGCTGTATCAGGTGAACGTGCAGATCCCCGCGGGCATCGCGCCCGGTCCCGCGGTGCCGATCGTGCTCACCCAGCGCAGCGTGCCCAGTAATACAGTCACGATCGCGTTGAAGTAGCGAGGTGTGCGAGATGCGAATTCCGATGAACGCTCTCCAGATTCTGATCGTGGCGTCGCTTCTGACTCTGCGCGGCACGGCGCAGATCATTACCACCATTGCCGGGAACGGCCAGAACGGATTCTCCGGCGACGGAGGACCGGCCACCAGCGCGTCATTCTCCCTGCCCCAGGGGATTGCCGCGGACTCCGCCGGGAACGTGTACATCGCCGACACCGCGAATAACCGGATTCGCAAGGTGGCCGCGAATGGCACGATCACCACGATTGCCGGAAATGGGACGTCCAACAACACCGGCAATGGCGGACCGGCAACCGCCGCCGGCGTGGCCGCGCCCACGGCCGTGGCGGTGGATGGCGCCGGCAATATCTACTTTCTCGACGGGGGCAGCACGGTTCGCAAGATCAGGCCCGATGGGATCGTCGTAGCTTTCGCAGGCACTGCCGGCGTCTTCGGAAACGCCGGGGACGGCGGCCCGGCCACCAGCGCGACCTTCAATTTCCCCACCGGACTGGCGGTGGACTCGGCCGGCAACGTATATATCGCCGACCAAGGCAACGACGTAGTGCGGCGGGTGGACACCAGCGGGATCATCACCAGGGTCGCTGGTACTGGGAATGAGGGTTTCTCCGGCGATGGCGGCCCGGCCACCAGTGCGCTTCTGAGCGATCCTTCGTACGTGGCTGTGGATGCATCCGGCAATCTGTTCATCACCGATGTGAACAACGGCCGGATTCGCAGAGTTGCGGGAGGGATCATTACCACGGCGGCCGGCAGCGCCACGCAAGGGACCTTTTCCGGAGACGGCGGACCGGCCACATCGGCCACCTTCAACCGGCCGCTAGGAATTGCCGTGGATGGTTCCGGCAACCTGTACATTTCTGACTACGGCAATCAGCGGATCCGCCGGGTTTCGCCCGCTGGAATCATTACTACGTACGCCGGCGGCGGAAGTTCTCTCCCGGGAGACGGCGGCCCGGCCACCAGCACCCTATTGCTGGCGGTGGTGAACATCTGCGCCGACGCCCCGGGCAACCTGTATTTGATCGAGGGTGCCCTGATCAGGCTCCGCAAGGTCACGCCGTCGACCGGCGGGGGTGGCAGCGGCACGCTCGCGGTGACGCCGCAGTCGTTCATCTTCAACGTCAACACCGGCACGACCGTGGTGCCGCCGCAAACATTGGCCGTCTCCAGCAGCGCCACGGGACTGGCCTTTACGGCGACAGCCACCACTTCCAGCGGCGGCGGTTGGCTTACCGTAACCCCGTCCTCCGCGGTCACGCCGGGAAGCCTGGCGGTGAACGTGCGCCCGGGAAACCTGGCGGCCGGAACTTATTCGGGTCTCGTGACGGTGAATGCGCCCACCGGAACGCCTTCGACGATCAATGTGCCGGTGACCCTGAACGTGACCGCGGTGGCGCAACTCTTTGTCGCGCCGACGGTCATGATTTTCGACGCGCTGTCGGGGTACGGTAATCCGCCGAACCAGAACCTGCGCATCAGCAACCTGGGAGCGGGCGTGTTGAGCCACACGGTTGCTACCGGCCCCACGAATCCGTGGCTGGCGGTGTCGCCGACTTCCGGCAGCGCGACGCCCACTTCGCCCAGCACGGTGCAGGTGACCGCCAACG
>CAYPHP010000682.1:0-3025 GCA_964410045.1 uncultured Acidobacteriota bacterium
GAAGAACGCCATCATGATGATCGACTTCGCGCTGGACGGGCAGCGCCGACTGGGCCTGCCGCCCGAGGAAGCCATCTATCAAGGCTGCCTGGTGCGCTTCCGCCCGATCATGATGACCACCATGGCCGCGTTGATGGGCACGCTGCCCATCGCCTTGGGCATCGGCGCCAGCGCCGAATCCCGCCGTCCCCTGGGCTTGGCGGTAGTGGGAGGCTTAATCTTCTCACAGGCCGTGACTCTGTACCTGACGCCTGTCTTCTACCTCTATATGGAATCATTCCAGAACTGGCTCCGCCGTCCCCGCAAGACCGCACAGGTGGAGGAAATGCCGCTTGAAAGGGTTGTCTAAGATGCGTGTGGTTCTGCTTTGTGTCCTATGTGTCTTTGTGGTGGGTTGCAGCCGCCGGAACGAACCAGCGGCGAAGGCTGCCACCAGCGACGTGGTGTCCGTGAAAGCCATGGAGGCGCGCGCCGAGAGCATCGCGCGACGCGTGGAACTCGTGGGCACGTTGGAGGGCGACCAGGAGGTCACCGTCTCGAGCGAAGTGGCCGCCCGGGTTGCCGCCATCCGTGCGGACCTCGGCGATCAAGTGCAGGCCGGACAAGTGGTGATCGAATTGGACCCCACGCAGTATCGCCTGGCCGTGGATCGCCAGCAGGGCGCGCTGGCCGAAGCGCTGGCTCGCCTGGGCCTGACCAGGGAGAACGACCCCTTCCCCGCGCCGGAGAGAAGCGCGGTGGTGCGCAAGGCCACCGCCGAGCGGCAGGACGCCAAGGCTAATTTCGATCGCGCCCAGAATCTGGAGAAAGAAGGCGTACTCTCGAAGCAACTTTACGACAGCGCCGAGGCCCGCTTCCGCGCCTCCGAAGCCGACTATTCCTCGGCCCTGAACACTGTGCGCAACTATGAAGCTCAGGTGACCAATCTGCGCGCGCAACTGGCCATCGCGCGCAAGAATCTGGCCGACACTTCGATTCGCGCGCCGTTTTCCGGCACCGTACGCCAGCGCCTGGTGGAAGTAGGACAGTACGTTCGCGAACAGACGCCGGTGTTCTCGCTGGCCGTAGTCAATCCGCTGAAGCTGCGCGCCCAGGTCCCCGAGCGCTGGTTCCCTCACGTGAAGCCGGGTACGGCCATGGAGGTCCGCGTCGAAGCTTACCCGGCCGAGGTGTTTCCAGGACGGGTCACCCGCGTGGCCCAGGCCGTCGATCCACAGAGCCGCGCCTTCGCCGTAGAAGCCCAGGTAATGAATCCCGGCGTGCGCCTTCGTCCGGGACTGTTCGCCAACGTGAGCCTGTTGACCTCACGCAATGACGCCATCATCCGCGTGCCGGCATCCGCGGTGATTTCCTTCTACGGCGTGCAAAAGGTCTATCGCATCGAGAACGGACAGATCAAAGAGCAGGTGGTCAAACTGGGCGACCGGTTCGGCGACACGATGGAAATCACCGACGGATTGGCCTCCGGAGCAGTGATCGCCATCAGTGAACTGTCGCGGATTCGCCAAGGAAGCCGCGTGCAGCCGCAAATGGTGGTTGCCGCGGTTCCGAAGGCGGCGGTCGCGCCGGCTGCCCCCGCCACTCCAGATTGCGCGAAGCCCACTGCCGCGGCGCCGGAAACGGCAGGCTGCGCCGTACCTGCCGATCCGCCGCTGGTGCCCTCTCGATCCTCCGCGGCATCGGCTTTCGGTAAGGACAAGTAATGGGACTCGCGGAACTCTGCGTTCGACGTCCGGTCTTTGCCACCATGCTGATCATGGTCCTGGTGGTGGTGGGCCTGGTGGCCTTCCGCGAACTGGGCATCGATCTTTACCCCAAGGTCGACTTCCCCACCGTCACCATCACCACCGTGCTGCCCGGCGCCAGCGCCGAAGAGCTGGAAACGGAAGTCACCAAGCAGATCGAAGAGGCGGTCAACACCATCCAAGGCATCGACGAGATGCGCTCGGTGACCGTGGAAGGAGTCTCCCAGGTCTACGTGACGTTCCTGCTGGAACGCGACATCGAGAGCGCCGCTCAGGACGTCCGCGACAAAGTCTCCGCCATTTTACGCCGCTTGCCCGATGGCATTGATCCGCCGGTCGTCGAGAAGCTGGACCCGGACGCCAGCCCGATCATGTCCATCAGCGTGGCCGGCGACCGCAGCATGCGCGAGATCACCGAGATCGCCGACAAACAGATCAAGCAGCAGCTTGAGAGCGTCGCCGGCATCGGCCAGGTGATCCTGCTGGGCGGACGACAGCGGGCCATTCAGATCGAGATTGACGCCGACAAGATGAACTCGCTGTCGGTGGCGGTAACCCAGGTGTCCGCGGCATTGCAGCGGGAGAATCTGGAAATCCCCGGCGGGCGTATCGACCAGGGGCAGCGCGAGCTGGTCCTGCGCACCCTGGGCCGAATTTCCACCCCCGAGTTGTTCGGCAACATCATCGTGGTCCATCGCAGCGGCACGCCGGTGCGACTCCGCGACTTCGCCACGGTCACCGACAGTTGGGAAGAGCCCCGGGACCTGGCCCGCCTGGACGGCCGGGCGTCGGTCACGCTGCTGGTCCGCAAGCAGTCCGGCACCAACACCGTGGAAATCGTGCGCACGGTCAAGAGCCAGCTTGCCGGGATCCGGGCGGCCTTGCCTCCGGATTTGAGCGTGAGCATCATCCGCGACCAGTCGGAGTTTATCGAAGGCTCCGTGAACGCGATCTACGAGCACCTGATCCTGGGCGGGTTGTTCGCCAGCGTGGTGGTGTTCTTCTTCATGCGCAACCTGCGCGCCACGCTGATCGCCGCGGTAGCCATCCCCACTTCCATCATCACCACCTTCGCGGTCATGCGCTGGCTGGACTACACGCTGAACAGCATGACGCTGCTCGCCCTGACCGTGGCCGTAGGCATCGTGATCGACGACGCCATCGTGGTGCTCGAAAACATCTTCCGGTTCATCGAAGAAAAACATTACACGCCGTTCCAAGCCGCCATCGAAGGCACCAAGGAGATCGCCATGGCGGTCACGGCGACCACGCTTTCCCTG
>CAYPHP010000683.1:0-3013 GCA_964410045.1 uncultured Acidobacteriota bacterium
GGCCCTCAGATACGAATAGCAGGGAGGTTCTATGTTCTGGGAACTGGTACTGACTGCGGCGCTGTTGTCTCCCAGCGCGACGCCTGACGCCCTGACCCTCAAGCAGGCCGTGGAGTTGGCCCTGGCCGGCAATTCGGAAGTCCGGATGGCCGCAGCGCAGGAAGAATCGGCCCGCCAGGCGGTGGCACTGTCGAAGTCGCGCTACGTGCCCACGGTGATCGCCGGCAGTGGTCTGGCGGCGACGCGCGGCATGCCGCTGTCCATCGGCGGATCGGCGCCCTCCATCGTGCAGGTGGTCGGCGAGAGCCTGGTCTTCAACGTTCCGCACAAGTACAACGTGCAGGGCTTGCAGGCGCAGGTCCGCGCGGCAGGAGCGGCCGGATCCGGACGTCGCGATGACGTGGTCTGGCGCACCGCCAGCGCCTATCTGGAGCTGGACAAGGCCACCCGCGCCTTGGAGGTTGCGCGGCGCGAGTCCGAAAGTTTGCGCAAGCTCGAGGTCCTGACCGCGGAGCGCGTCCAGGCCGGCGTGGACATTCCCGCCGAACTGACCAAGGCCAAGTTGTCGACCGCGCGCAACCGCCAGCGCTTGGTCGCGCTGGAAGGGCAGGCGGTCGTGCTCCACGCCACGCTACAAGCTTTGCTGGGTCTACCCGCCGACCGCCAAATCCAAACCGTCGCGGATTCCTTCCCGGCGTCGAATGAAACTACGGATTCGGCCGCGGAACAACGCGCCATCGCCCGTGCGATGGAGGGCAGCCCGGAGTTGAAGCGCTTGAGCGAGGAAGTGGCCGCCAAGGAAGCCAAGTCGAAGTCGGCACGCGCGGAAAAATATCCCCAAGCTGATCTGGTCGCGCAGTACGCACTGGTGGGGCGGTTCAACAACTTCGCTGACTTCTACCAACGTTTCGAGCGCCACAACATGCAGCTCGGTTTGGCCGTGAAGATCCCCGTGTTTGACCGCGCGCGGATCGGCGCCCTGGTCGGCCAGGCCGACGCCGAGCTGGCCGAAGCCCGCCACAATCTGGAGAACGCCCGGCGGAATCTGACGGTGGAGATCCGCGAGCTGTTTCAGAGCGCCAGAAACGCCGAGGCATCCCGCGAGGTCGGCCGTCTGGAACTGGAGGTGGCGCGCGAAAACACGCGCATCCTGCTGGCCAAGTTCGAGGAAGGCCGGGTCAGCTCGCGCGAACTGGAACAGGCGCGTCTGGAGGAAAGCGCCAAGTGGAACGCGCTGCTGGACACCGGTTTTGAGCTGGATCGCGCCCGCCTGACGTTGCTCAAGGCCACCGGGGAAATTACCCGAGTGCTACAGTAGGCTTTGTTAACCACAGATGAACACGGATGCACACGGATACTAAAGCGAAGGGCGGGCGTAGGGGCGGGGCTCCGTCCCCGCCCGGGGTCCCGGATAAAGCTATGGTAGACTAACGGTTTACACTCACAATATGCCGATGAAAACGCTGTTCCTGAATCCGCCTTCCTTCGACAAGTTCGATGGAGGAGCCAGCTCCCGCTGGCCGGCATCCCGGGAAATCGAGTCCTACTGGTACCCTGTCTGGCTTTGCTATCCGGCGGGCATGCTGGAAGGCAGCCGCGTACTGGACGCGCCGCCTCACCACGTCAGCCCCACCGAAACGGTGAACATCGCCCGCGACTACGACCTGGTGATCCTGTTCACGTCTACGCCCGGCTTCCGCAACGACGTGAAGCTCGCCGAGGCCATGAAGAGCGCCAAGCCTTCGCTGAAGATCGGCTTCGTCGGCCCACACGTGACGGTCGAGCCGACCAAGAGCCTGGAAGCGAATCCGGTCATCGATTTCGTCTGCCGCAAGGAGTTCGACTACTCGGTGGTGGAATACGCCAACGGCAAGGATGTGTCCCAGATCGCCGGAGTCAGCTACCGCGACCAGAACGGCAAGGTTCAGCACAATCCGCCGCGTCCCGACGTGCAGGATCTGGATTCCCTGCCCTTCGTGACCGACATCTACAAACGCGACTTTCAGATCGAGCGCTACAACGTGCCGTTCCTGCTTCATCCCTACGTTTCGTTTTACAGCTCGCGAGGCTGTCCGGCACAGTGCACTTTCTGCCTGTGGCCGCAGACGCTGAGCGGGCATCCCTGGCGCGTGCGCTCCTCCGATAACGTGGTGGAGGAAGTGAAGCGCTGCATGCAGGCGTTTCCGCAGTTGAAGGAAATCTTCTTCGACGACGACACTTTCAACTACAAGAAGTCGCGGACCATTGAGCTTTGCGCCAAGCTCAAGCCGCTGGGCCTGACCTGGTCTTGTACCTCGCGGGTGACCACTGATTTCGACACGCTGAAGGCCATGAAGGACTCGGGCTGCCGCCTGATGATCGTGGGCTACGAGAGCGGCGACCCGGAAATCCTGAAGAACATCAAGAAGGGCGCCACCCTGGAGCAGGCTCGCCGCTTCACCCGCAACGCCCAGAAACTCGGCCTGCTGATCCACGCCGATTTCATCATCGGCCTCCCCGGCGAGACGCCGGAGACCATCAACCGGACCATCGCTTTCGCCAAGGAACTGGACTGCGAAACCATCCAAGTCTCCATCGGGCACGCTTACCCCGGCACGGAGTTCCATCAGTACCTGACCGAGCACAGCTACCTGTCTTCGGCGCCGATGACCGATGAGCTGGGGCACCAGCTTCCGCACATCTCCTATCCGGGCCTGACCAAGGCCGACCTGATGGAAGCGGTAGAGCGGTTCTACGGCGAGTATTACTTCCGGCCGCGGGCCGCCTGGCGCGTGGTGCGCAAGTCGCTCACCAACTGGAACGAGTTCAAGCGCCTGTCCAAAGAGGCCAAGGAATATCTGTCGCTGCGCGTGAAGCGCAAGGCCTTCATCAGCGCATCCAGAGCCGAAGCTGCGGGGGCTTCCGAAGTTCCGGCTCCGTAGTTCCCTTGAAGACGCGCGTCATTCTGGCCGTCATTATCATCAGCAACGCGGCAGGCAACGTGTCCCTGAGCTATGGCATGAAGCAGGTGGGC
>CAYPHP010000684.1:0-3006 GCA_964410045.1 uncultured Acidobacteriota bacterium
GCTCGAGGGGGTGCCCTCGGTCTCGCGCGTGATCGGGCTCCGCCGCACCGGCAAGGAGATCGACTGGAACCCGGACCGGGACCGCTTCTGGCACGACGAGGTCCGGTCGGCCCACGCGCGCGGCCCCTGCCGCTACTTTCTCCTGAGGACCACAAGTCCCAAGGAGAAAACCATGCGCAAGTTCTTCGGCTCGATCCTGCTCCTCAGCAGCATTCTACTCTTCAGCGCCACTCTCGGCAACAAGGGCCCGGTCCGCGACGGCGATCCGCCGCCTCCCTGCTGGCCCTCCTGCGGTGTTGCCCAGTAAGTTACCCCTGAGCCACGAAACTGCCTCGGGCAGTTTCGTGGCTCGGAATTAATAATGTTCGCGGTCGCTTCCGGGAGTATACTGCCAGGGTGACGCTTCCGTCCGCTTATTGGCTCATCATGGCGGTGACCACCGTCATGTATGGCTTCACATTTGCGGTGTTAGTTCGCCGGAAGCTGTGGCGACGGCTACCGCTCCTTCTCGCCTACCTCGCTGTTGTGTTCCTTCGCGATCGCATTTATGTATTCGGATTGTATTTCTGGCCGTACAAGATCGCATCCTCGTTCTACTGGATTGGCGAAGGCGTCATATATGTGATGAGTTTCCTACTGGTCATGAGCATCTGGAAGGAAGCGCTGGGCCGGCTGCGGAGCCTTTGGGTGGTGGCCCGCTGGGTTTTGCCCCTGATTTTGGTGGCCTTCCTGGCGTTCGTCCGTTGGAATTCTGAAATCGCCGCCGGCAGTTCTCGCCCGGGTGATTGGGGCGGCGTCTGGATGCGCCTTCTCGGCCAGAACCTGAGTCTGACGCAGGCCCTGTTCCTGCTCGGTTTTATGGCGGTCACCTCGCTGTTCGTGATCCCCGTAGCACCTTTTGTGGAAAAAGTCGCGGCCTGTTGGTTTGCCTATAG
This sequence comes from uncultured Acidobacteriota bacterium, assembly GCA_964410045.1. Taxonomy (GTDB): domain Bacteria; phylum Acidobacteriota; class Terriglobia; order JAJPHL01; family JAJPHL01; genus CAYPHP01. The sequence continues at coordinate 936 of CAYPHP010000684.1, forward strand.
CCTGACAAAAGTGGGCTTGCTGGCTACCAGCTACGTGGTGGGGCTGGGGTTCGAGACCGCTTTTGGCTATGCCTCCTCTGCCGCCTACATGGCCCTTTTAACCTCATGGACCGTTGTTCTTTGGAAGGCACAGCCGGCTGATTTGCTGGCGCCGCAACCGGTATTCATCATGGAAGGCGGTTCCGCGCGTCTGGCGGGGAGGCTGGAAGCCGTAAACGAGTCCCTCAGCCGGTTGTTGAAGGTATAGGAATGCTCTTGTTGGCCACCATCCTGACTCTCTGCGCGGTACTGGCGGGGGTCTTTGCCTGGCTCTACACCCGTTCGACTGCACGAATTCCCACGCCTCCGCAATTCCGCGACTATTTGGGTCAGGGTCCGGACCGCTATCGCCATCTGAGCCGATTGTTTTCCTACGACGATTTTGCCTTTCTAGAACGTAATCCCTCGGGCCGCCGTCTGCTGTCTCGCTTGCGAAGCGAACGCCGGCGGTTGCTGCGGCTGATCTTGGCGGAGCTCCGTGTGGAATTCGAATCGCTGCTCAGCGTGGGATCCATGCTGGCCAACTCCTCCGCTGCTCAGGAAGATCAGTTCGCCGCCACCCTGGTTCGCCAGACTCTCCGGTTTTACGCCCTGTATGCCGGACTCTGGATCTACTCCTTCTTGCCGGTGGCGGGGCCGGGCGGCTTCATGCCCAGCCCGCTACTCGATCAGATTCGCGCACTGCGCCAGGGAACCCGCCAGCTCATGGCAGCGCTCACACCCGGAGACATGTACCGCCTCCGCCAGACAATTACCGGCCGCCCGTAAGCGGCGGATTCGATTGACACATCCGAGCCTGCTTGGTAGCCTAAGAGATCGGGCTTTCCCCAGTTCACCAATCAGGAGGTAGGCGCTTGGCGCATCTCGACGACCGTTATTTGTTTACGTCCGAGTCAGTCACCGAAGGACATCCGGACAAGATTGCCGATCAGATTTCCGACGCGGTCCTGGACGCGGTCCTGGAAAAGGACCCCACCGCGCGGGTGGCCTGCGAATGCATCCTGACCACCGGCGTGGCCTTCATTGCCGGTGAGATCACCACGAATTCCTGGGTGGACTTCGCCAAGGTGGCCCGTCAGACGATTCACGGAATCGGGTACGACAACGCCGAGTTCGGGTTTGACGCGGAAACCTGCTCGGTGCTCAGCGCCATCCATGGGCAGTCGCCGGACATCGCCATGGGAGTGGATCCCGGCGGGGCCGGGGACCAGGGCATGATGTTCGGATACGCCTGCGACGAGACAGCGGAGTTGATGCCCCTGCCGATCATGCTGGCCCATAGGCTGGCTCGCCGCTTGTCGGAAGTGCGCAAGGACGGCACGCTCCCCTACCTGCGGCCCGACGGTAAATCACAGGTCACCGTGGAATACGCCAACGGAAGGCCGGCATCGGTGGAGACGGTGGTCATCTCCTCGCAGCATGCCGCCGACGTGGCGCTCGAAGACCTGCGCGCCGAGGTGATGGAGCACGTGATCCGGCCGGTGTTGCCGGCCGCGCTGGTGGATTACAAGACACTAAAAGCCCACATCAATCCCACGGGACGCTTCGTCGTCGGCGGTCCGCACGGCGACACTGGCCTGACCGGGCGCAAGATCATCGTTGACACCTACGGCGGGGCGGCGCCTCATGGCGGCGGAGCTTTCTCCGGCAAGGACCCCACCAAGGTGGATCGCTCGGCCTGCTACATGGCCCGCTACATCGCCAAGAACTTGGTGGCCGCTGGCCTGGCGCGGAAGTGTCAGGTGCAGTTGGCCTACGCGATCGGGGTGGCCGATCCGGTGTCTGTACTAGTGGACGCCTTCGGAACCGCGACCATCGATCCCGCGCGGCTGGTGGGTCTGGTTCGAGACGTCTTCCCGCTGACGCCCAAGGGCATCATCAACCATCTGCGCCTGCGGCGCCCGATCTTCCGCAAGACCGCGGCCTACGGCCACTTTGGTCGTACCGAGCCCGATTTCACCTGGGAAACAACCGACCAGGCGGAAACGCTGCGCAAGGCCGCTGGCGTTACGGAAATGGCTGCGGCGCAAAA
>CAYPHP010000685.1:0-3003 GCA_964410045.1 uncultured Acidobacteriota bacterium
TGTCGTAGTCCTCCCCACTGGCGGTGGGGCGTCCGTGGAAGGCCTTGCCGTACCAGGAGGCATTGCCCACTTGGGCCTTATTGGCCTTGACGGAGGTCTTTTTGAGGGTTTGGGCTGCCGGAGTCTTTACTTTGGTTCCCGGATCGGAGGCAGCCGCGAGCCCGGCGCTCAACAGCAGCACCGAGATGAGGCCCGAGATGGTCTTCATTCCTCGCATTTTCCTGGTTTCCCTTTCAAGATTCGTCTCAGAAACTCGACCCGAAACTCATCTGTAATTATAAGAAAAATAAGCCTATAAGGCCAGTTTTTGCAGGCAATAAATATGGCCAAAAAGCTTGCATTTCCAGCCCGATTGTGAACCGAATTTGCACCAATAAAGGTGCAATCTGTTGACGGGCCTTTGGATACGATGGCCCACCCGGGTTAAGGGATGGCCGACTTGGGACAGGCAGAAGACCGAGCCTGAACCCGACATTTGGGCTACATTGGGTGCATGCCTCCGATCGTGCTGTCCATAGCGGGCTTTGACCCTTCCTCCGGGGCGGGGGTGAGCGCGGACTTGAAGACCGCCGCCGCTCACGGCTGCTATGGCGTGGGATGCGTGACGGCGCTGACGGTCCAGTCCACCCAGGGCGTGGGACGGGTGGAGCCGGTATCCGGCCGGTTGGTGACGGAGACGCTGGAGGCGCTGGCGGCGGATGTCGAGATCGCAGCGGTCCGGGTCGGGATGTTGGGCTCGGCGGAGGTGGCCCTGGCGGTGGCCGCCTTCCTGGCGGGACACCCGGTACCCCACGTCGTGCTGGACCCCATCCTAAGTTCAACCTCCGGAGCGGCGCTGCTTGACTTGGAGGGAGTGGATGTCCTCCGCAGACGCCTCCTGCCAATGGCCGAGGTGGTCACCCCCAACCTGACCGAGGCAGCGGCGCTATGGGGTTGGCCGGTAGTGACAATCACCGAGATGGTGGCGGCCGCCGAAGGGATCCAGGCGATGGGGGCCAGGAACGTCCTCATCACAGGCGGACACCTGGATGAGAACACAGACGTGTTGCGCACAGGGGATGGAGCGACCCACCAGATCCTTGGTCTGCGGGTCGAGTCAGGGTCGACTCATGGTACGGGTTGCGCGCTGGCGACGGCGATCGCTTGCAACCTGGCCAAGGGAATGCCCGTGCACGCCGCCTGCGTGGCGGCGAAGGAGTATGTGCGCATAGCGATCCAGACGGCAACGCCGATCGGGAAGGGAAACGGCCCGATGAATCTACTCTACAAACTGGACCCGTAGCCTACCGGTCCAGAGGAGACCGGGTCTTCAATTCGACTGGCGCCTTACTGCGACGCTTGATGGCGAGGTCGCGTTCCATCTGGTTGCTGACGACGGTCTCGTTCGTGTCGGCTACCGCCCCCAACTGCCGCCCTTCGGCTTCCTTGCGTGTGGCCATGCCGATCTTCTGGTCGTTGTCCTCCGCATTCTTGGCCTTCGCATAATAGTAGTTGGCAGATTCGCGGTCATTGTCCAACTCGGACACGTAACCCATGTTATTCAGGCTGAAGGCGTTGTTGGGGTCGAGTTGGATGGCCTGCTGGAAGAATGCCCGCGCAGCCTTGCGGTCATTCTTGTTAAGGGCGGAGACGCCACGCAGATTCAGGCGGGCGACGCGCGCTTCCACGGTCTGCTCGTTCTCGAGCAATTCGCGCACTTTGGAGATGTTGCGTTCAGCGATGCGGGAGATCTTCTTGCCCCGCCAGTCGCGGTCGGCGGCAATGATCACGGTCTCATCGGAGCCGGTGTTGGCGGCGCGGGTGTAGTATGCGAGCGCAGACTCAAGCTCACCCTGCTTCTCGCGTGCGAAACCCAGATTGTTCAGCGTGAAGGGATTGTTCGGCTGCAGGTCGAGGGCCTTGAGCAAGACACCCTCGGCTTCAATGGCGCGGTCCTTCTGCAGCAGGTTGATGGCTTCCACGTTGAGGCGGTTGACCTGGAGCGGGCCAGTCTCATTGTGGCCGGCGATCTGCGAGACGGGTTTACCTTCGACTTCCTTGCTGGTGGACTTATCCACGACGGCGTCGGAGGCATTCGCGGCGGCCAGCTCGTAATAGCGCTGGGCCTTCTCCAAGTCGCCTTCCAGCTCCGAGACGTAGCCCAGATTGTTCAGGGTGAAGGGGTCATTCGGGTCGAGCAAGTAGGCCTTGTAGAACTGCTTTTTCGCGGAGCTCACCTTCTGCTTCTTCAGCGCCTTTACACCCTCCTGATTGTATTGCTGGACCTTGGTGGGCTTGGTGCGCTTGGGAATGGAGATGCGGAGGTCGCCGGCATAGGCGGTGGAGGCAAAGGCGATGACAATGACGGCGATGAGCCGGGCAAACGGGGAACGGAGCATGGGGATCAAGGAGTCACCTGGTCGAGAGCTGTGGCTTCCAACATATGGAAGGCAGGAGCCGAAGGCGGGTTGCTCCCGGCTTAAAAGGAGGTGTTTTGAGCCGTGGAATCCCGCCCGGAAAAAACCGCATCCCACCATTCTCGACATCTCTTTCTGGAGTCCTGCCGAATGTCCGCTTCCCCTGTACGGTCCCTAGTCTTCTTTGCCTGCATCCTGATGCTGGGTGGAACTCTGGCGGCGCAGTCGCCGTCGAAGGACGCGACCGCGTCCAAACCGGCTGCCGATACCCGGCAGAAGCGGGAAGGCGAAGCGCCGGTCGTGAAGGACAAAGAGGCGCTGCCCCAGCCCACTACCAAGACCCTTCCCCAGCCGAAAGACATTGTGGCGCCAGATGCGTTGTTGCAGCCGCCACCGGCACCGAAGGGTAAAGTGTCGCTGATCGGCGGGACGGTGAAGAACATCGACCAGATACGCAACCGGATGGAACTGAGCATCTTCGGCGGGGGCAAAATGAAATTCTTCTTCGATGAGCGCTCGCATTTCTATCGCGACGGCGTAGAAGGCACTCAACTGGTGGTGAAAAAAGGCGACCGGGTGTATGTGGACTCGCAGTTAGACCAGGGCA
>CAYPHP010000686.1:0-2995 GCA_964410045.1 uncultured Acidobacteriota bacterium
CTCCTTGGCTAGTTCTTCGCTGACGAATGGCAGCAACTGCTCGGCGGTCGCGTTCTGAATGTATTGCTGGTTGAACCACGTGAGCTTGTCGGTGTTGAAGACCGCATTGCTCTTGCTGATGCCTTCCAGGGAAAAGGCGGCGATCAGCTCTTCCGTGCTCAGGATCTCGCGATTGTCGCCCGGACCCCAGCCGAGCAGGGCCAGGAAATTTCGAAACGCTTCGGGCAGCAGGCCCTCTTCCTTGTAGGCGCTGACCGCGGTCGCGCCGTGGCGCTTGCTCAGACGGGTCTTGTCCGGCCCGAGAATCAGCGGCACATGGGCGAACACCGGACAAGGCCGGTCCAGGGCTTGATAGAGGAGCACCTGCTTGGGCGTATTCGAAAGATGATCGGCGCCACGGATCACGTGAGTAATGCGCATGTCCACGTCGTCCGCGACGACGCTCAAATGGTATGTGGGCATGCCGTCGGAACGCAGCAGCACGAAATCCTCGATTTCCGGATTGGCGAACTCCACGCGTCCGAACACGGCATCGTCAAAGGCGGTGACGCCATCGTCGGGAGTGCGGAAGCGGATGGCGAACGGCTCGGCGGCCCCGGCCCGGCGGTCCGACTCGGCCGCGTCCAGGGCGCGGCAGGCGTCGCGCAAGGATCGCTCGCTGCGTTGCCCCGGCTGGCAGAAGCAGCGGAACGCCCGCCCGCCGGCCAACACCTGTTGTGCGGCGTCGCGGTAGAGCGTCAGGCGCTGGCTCTGCAGGAACGGGCCTTCCTCCCAATCCAGGCCCAGCCAGCGCATCGACACCAGGATTCCGTCCACCATCTCCTGGCTGGATCGTTCTACGTCGGTGTCTTCAATGCGCAGGATGAACACGCCGTTGTGGCGGCGGGCGTAGAGCCAGTTGAACAGCGCGGTGCGGGCGCCGCCGACATGCAGATATCCCGTGGGAGAAGGAGCGAAGCGAACGCGGCAAGTCATGAACCACTCAGTATAACTGCCTTCCCGGCGCTTTACGGTATAGTGGCCTTGATCAGGGGATGAGCCAGTCGGCCTTCAGTATCGAGAACGTGCTGCTCTCGCTGGCAGTGCTGGGCGTGCTGTACAGCATGTACCGGCGCAAGCGCGAGCAGGAGCTGCTTGCCTGGCAGGCCATCTGGGCGGCGCTGGCTCTGCACTACGCCTTCCAGCAGGTCCGCTTCCTGACGCACTCCCCTTGGGCCGGGCTGATTGAGCGATGGTTTTTCTTCCTGGCGTCGCTGGCCCTGCTCTTCGCGGCCAGAGAATACGGCGGACATCGTCCTTCGTTGCGGTGGACCGTGATCCTGGGCGTGGCGGGCACCGCCGCGATGCTCGTCGAAAACTTCTGGACCCGCCTGCCGACGCTGGGTCCTTACTGGGGAGCGGGCGTGCTGGCCTTTTGGGCAGCCGCCGAGTTCTGGCGCGGCCGGCGGCTGAAACCTTCCGCGGCCGTCAAGCTCCTGGCTTTCGTCGGCCTGCTGTTCTCGATCGCTGCCTTTGCCTCCCCGCTGGGACGCTCGCCGGATCTCCAGGAATACCTGCCGATGGGCGCGGGCTTGTGGACCTTCACCCTGCTGCTGCTGGCCGTCGGTCTGCTGATGCTGGCCTACGAAAACGTCCAGCGCCGCGTGGAAGAAAACATGATGTCGTTTTCCATGCTCAGCCTGGCCTCCGGTGGCCTGCAGACCGGCGCCGGCCTGGCGGGAATGCTGGACCGCGTGCTGGCCCGCGTGCTGGAGGTTTTTCGAGCCGACCACGCCCTGCTGATCGTGCATCCGGGAGAGCGCGAGCCCGCCACCCGCGTAGCCCGCAATCTGGCTCCGGAACTGATCCAGCGATGGGAGAGTCAGGACCTGGACGGATTTCTCTCCAGTAAGCTGGAGGGCTTTGGCGGCCTTCTGCTGATCCGCGACGTGGAAGATCCCGGAGCCTTGCGCCTGTTGGACTCCGATCCGCGCTTCGAAGCGTTCCAGAAAATCCTGCGCGAGCAGCACATCCGTTCCGTACTCTGCCTGAGCTTGCAGGCGGCCAAGCAGGTCTACGGCACGCTGTTGCTCGGGCGAGTCACGCCGCGTTCCGATTCCGCCGCGGAGTTGCGTCTGCTCCGCTCGCTCGGAGTGCAGGTAGGCATGGGTGTGGAGAATTTCCTGCTGATGAAGCACTTCAGCCGCCGCACCGAAGAACTCAACCTGCTGAACCAGACTGGCCAGGCGCTCAGTTCCACTCTGGAAACCGACGCCCTGCTCCGCCTCCTGCACCAGGAATTGCAGAAGCTGATGGACGCCCGGAATTTCTATGTGGCCATGCTGGACGAGCCGGGCGGCGAGATCCGCTTCGAACTGGACGTGGACAACGGCGTCTACCTTCCCCGCCGTGCCCGCAAGAAAGGCTACGCGCTCACCGAATACATCCTGGAGACCGGCCAGCCGACCTTGATCGCTCACGACGTCGTCAAGTTCCGCGAGGAGCGCGGAATCGAGTTGAGCGGACGTCCGGCGCGATCCTGGTGCGGCGTGCCGATCGTGATTCGCGGCAAGACCGTGGGTGTGATGGCGGTGCAGAACTACGAGCGCGGCGGCGCCTATGACCAGGGGCATCTGGAATTGCTGAAGGCCGTGGCGGCCCAGGCCTCCGTGGCCCTGGAGAACGCCCGGCTGTTCGCCGAAGACCAGAAGCGCCTGCGCCACATCAGCTTTCTGCACAGCGTCAGCCGCATCGCCATCTCCACCTTGAACCCCGAGGAGATGCTCGCGGAGATTGCCCGGGAGGTTCAGAAAAACTTTTCCCACGACTACCTGGGCATCGGCCTGATCGATTACCAGGCCCGCGAAGTGGAAATGAAAGCGGAAGCCGGCATGCGCGCTCAGGCCGAGGGGCGGCGCTTCCCGCTGGATTCCGGCTTGATCGGCAGCGTGGCCCGCACCGGGGAGCCGGTGGTCTTGCAGGAGGTTTCCGGGGAAGACCGGCTTTCTGGAGTCCT
>CAYPHP010000687.1:0-2973 GCA_964410045.1 uncultured Acidobacteriota bacterium
CTTCCGGCTCCGCAAGGCTACGCCGGGACAAGACGTCGGGACTCGCGCCGGGGCGTTACCACAGTTCATGGCCCCTATTCACGTCCGTCGCGGAGGTCGCCGTAGGATTCTAAACCTCAGCCGCCGCGCGGAATTACTTCAGATGGTGGAAGGTCTATCCCCTCCACCGCGGCGTCGCCGAGGCCGCTGCCGATGTGGATCGCGAACTCGCCAAGTCGGGACGGCGACTCGGGGAAAACGACAACTGGATCGCCGGCTTCTGCCGTTTCTACCGCGAACCCGTCCTCAGCACAGACACCGCCTTCGACCGCGTCCCAACCCTCCGCCGACTCCCCTATTGACCCAATCCCAAATGCATCCACCGCTACTCCGGTTCAAACCCGTGGCTCGTGAACTTGAGCGTCCGGCAAACCTCGCCGACGGTCTTGCCTCTTGACCCATCGCCCTAATGAGTGACCCGCTAACTGGTGCGTCCACCACGATCGCCGAGACACCGGAGGATTCGCCCGCCCCGCGGCTTTACGCGGTCGCTGGCCGCGGCACGGCCAGTGGCTGCACAAGCTTCTCGATGCGCGATTCGCTTCGCAGCCGGGCCACCTCCAAGTCGTAGTCCGCTTGAATACCGACCCAGAGCTCGGGTGAAACATTGAAATACCGGCCCAACTTGAGCGCCATTTCGGCGCTGACGGCCCGATGGCGCCGGGTGATCAGGCTGATGGTGATCGGCGTCGAGCCGATGGCCTTGGCCACTGCATAAGCCGAGAGCCCGAGCGGTTTCATGAACTCCACGCGTACCACATCACCGGGATGAACAGGATCCAATCTGTCTTTGCGTTTCCTCATGTCATTCAATGATAGTCCACGATCTCAACCGCATCCGAATTTCCAGCGTGCCAGCGGAAGCAGATACGCCACTGGTCATTGATCCGAATGCTGTGCTGGCCGGCGCGCTCGCCTTTGAGTGTCTCCAGTCGGTTGCCCGGAGGCATCCGCAAGTCCTGCAGTGTCCGCGCCCGATGCAGATACTCCAGTTTGCGCCGCGCGGTGTTTTGTATAGCTGGCGGCAGTCGGCGCGACCGTTCACCTCGGAAAATCCGCTCCGTCTCGGAGCAGGAAAAGCCGAGGATCACCGGGCAACATTATCGCTATGCGCTAACATGTCAACTCGGATGCAAGCCGCCCCTCCGCGGCTACGGCCGCATCAGCCGATAGTAACCGGCGTTGTTGGTGGTTGGGATTTCGATCTGATACCGAAAATCAAGGACCCTGGTTTGTTGCCCCACGGGCTGCCAGGGCGAATCGCTTAACGACTCGGAGGACTGAAGTCCATAGTCCGAAGCCGAAATCGGCCACGACAAGGTGAGAGTGTTCGAACGAGCGTTCCGGGCCATCTCAAGCTGCGGCGCCGCCTCCTCGTAAAACCGCAACCCATCGATCGTCAGCGACGCGTTCGTCGAGGTGCCACCCATCACTCCGAAAAACATCTCCACCAATCGGAGAGCAAGGCAATGTTCAGGAGTTACCCCGCCGGCTCTGGCTCATTCCGCAGCTTCCTCCGGGAACACTTTGGTCAGCGGGCCGAACTGTCCTCGTGCGCGAAGCGCCTTGGCCCCCTCCACCGTGATTTCTCCGCGCAACGCCTTCACAAGGAACTGCGACTTCTCGACATCGGCCCTGCGGGCAATGAGCGCCGGCACCACGATCAACGGCAGCAGACTTTCTCCGTTTCCATTCCCGACTCTTTCGCAGACCCCTTCCAGCACCGAGATGCAGGCACGCTTTGCTGACGTGGCGGAAATCCAGACGCTTAATCCTGACCCGACGGCCACCGCCAAACCCAGTCCTGTTTCCTGGCCGTGACCGTAAGAGTCAACAGGTGCTGTACCCCGTTGTGAGGACATGCACGGATAGCAGGTGGAGCAACGGCTACGTTCCGTTCGCTCAATGCCAGGAAAACGATTCACGAGTCGGAAAAAGCCGGGAAGGAACAACAGCCCAGAGAAGAGGCTTTTAAGAAAAGACAGCAGAACGCGCTTTGCGTGCTTGACACCTCTCATAGCAGTGCGTGCGGCTTGCCGCCGCTTTTCCGGATAGCACACCGGTTCGTGGCCCGTGAGCAGTTCATTTTTCGTTTGAAGGGGAGCTTTCCCTGAACCTTCGCACGGGAAACTTCCCTGCTGGTAGCGCCCCGCTGCGCCGGGGCACTCAGGGAAAGATAGATTCCCACGTTCTCGCCGGGGGTCACGCCGGCTGGTCTCCGGGAAGTCGTCGTCAGGGAAGGAATCTGTGCTGGATGCCCCGGAGGATCCCCCTTCGTCCATCTGGACTTCCGGCTCCGCAAGGCTACGCCGGGACAAGACGTCGGGACTCGCGCCGGGGCGCTACCACAGTCATGCCTCCGATTCACGCCAGTTTCGCGGAGGTCCCCGTAGATTTTTAAAGCTCTGCCGCCGCGCGGGATTACCTCAGATGGTGGAACATCTATCCCCTCGCCTCGATCCATCGCTGCAACCATTCCGGGACGGCACCCGCGGAGTTCGCCCCTGAACCGGATAAGGGCTTTCGCCATCCGCGTCATCCGCGCCATCCGCGGTCCTCGCCTCGGACGCCTGAACAGTTGCCCAGCGCCTCGCTGCTCAGAATTCTTGAACCCCGGAGCCACTCAGCTCGAACTCAACCGGCCTGCAACCGGCCTCATGGTTCAAGGATTCTAGCCGCGCTCGACAGTGAGACTTGGCCGCTATCGATGCGCTGGTGGCCGAACAGATGGCCGAGCCAACCGCATGAGGTTTCTGCTCGATCACGACGTGCCACACGAGATTGGGCAGGTGCTGCGTCACCGGGGCGACGACGCCGTGGCTTTGCGCGAGGCACTTCCTGTAGCCGCGCTCGACAGTGGGTGGGTGCCAATCTGGGCTGACTCGAAACCGCCTGCCCTCAGGCCTCGACGTGCGAAGCCTATCCCCTTCTTCA
>CAYPHP010000688.1:0-2972 GCA_964410045.1 uncultured Acidobacteriota bacterium
AGAGTCGTTGCGGGGCCCTCCGGAAACGCTCAGCGTCGAGCCGTCCGGCGCCACCCTTCACGTTTTTCAGAATCCGGGCGCGACTCCTGAACAGTTGGGGCTGGCAGGCGTGAGCTTCCGCCGGATCATCCCGTCCCTGGAGGACGTCTTCATCGCCGAGATTGCCAAGGCTTCGCGTGCCTATGAGCGCCAATAACCACAATTCCTGGGCCGTCGAGGTGGAAGCGCTGGTCAAGCGCTTCGACTCCTTCGTCGCCGTCGACCATGTTTCGTTTAAGGTGCGACGCGGCGAGATTTTCGGATTCCTGGGTCCGAACGGCGCGGGCAAGTCCACCACCATCCGGATGCTCTGCGGACTCCTGCGTCCGAGCGAAGGACGCGCTTCGGTCGGCGGACTGGACGTCGCCACTCAGGCGGAGGAGATTCGCCAGAGCATCGGTTACATGTCGCAGAAGTTCTCGCTCTACGACGATCTGACGGTCGAGGAGAATATTGATTTCTTCGGGGGGGTCTACGGCGTTCCTAAGGAGCGGCTGGCGCAACGCAGGGAGTATGTCTTACGCATGGCCGGCCTGGAGGAGTGGCGGCTGGGCATGACCCGGCTGCTGGCCGGGGGCTGGAAGCAGCGGTTAGCCCTCGGTTGCGCGATCCTGCACGAGCCGCCCATCATCTTTCTCGACGAGCCGACTTCCGGCGTCGACCCTATCGCCCGTCGCGGATTCTGGTCGCTGATCTACGACCTCTCGGCCGCGGGGCACACCATCTTTGTTTCCACGCACTACATGGACGAAGCTGAGTACTGCCACCGTCTGGCGCTGATGTATCGCGGCAAGATCATTGCTTTGGGTACGCCCGTGGCGCTGAAGAAGGAACTTGAATCGCGCAGCATCCTGCGCCTGGACTCCTCCGATCCACTGGAGAGCATGAAGGCTCTGGAGTCTATTGCGGGAATTTCAGACGTGGCGGTATTCGGGAGCGGGCTGCACGTCACTGTTCAGGATCCTGCATCCGCGATGCCGCAGATTCGAGAGAGGCTGGCCGGCCGCAGTATCGCCGTCGCACGCCTAGAGGAGATCCAGCCCTCCATGGAAGACGTCTTCGTAGCCATGATTGAACAGGAAGACCAGCGGAGGCTGGCATGAACTTCCGGCGCACGCGAGCGATCGCGCGGAAGGAAGCGCTGCACATCCTGCGCGACCGCAACAGCCTGATCATGGCTCTGGCTCTGCCGTTTGTGCTGCTGCTGTTGTTCGGCTACGCGTTGTCGCTGGATGTGGACCGCATCCCCACCTGGATCGCCGACGCCGACGGGAGCCCCGCCAGCCGCGACCTGATCGCGCGTATCCGCGGCTCGCGTTATTTCGAGATCCAGGGCATCGCCAGCCAACCCGCCGTGGTGCAGGAAAAGATTGATCGCGACGAGTGTCTGCTGGGGTTCTCCATTCCGCGCGGATTTGCTCGCGACCTGGAGGCTGGACGCCAGGTTCACGTGCAGTTGTTGCTGGACGGCAGCGATTCCAACACCGCGTCCATCGCCTTGAACTATGCCGAGGCGTTGGTCCAGATCCACGCGCTGGAGTTGCAGGCCCAGACGCAGAGCACCCGGATGGGGCGCCGCTTCGCGCCGCCGCTCGACGCCCGCCTGCGCGTCTGGTACAACAGCGACCTGAAGTCGAAGAACTACATCGTCCCCGGATTGATCGCGGTGATCATGATGATCATCGCCGCGATGCTCACCTCCCTGACCATCGCCCGCGAGTGGGAGAGCGGAACCATGGAGCAGTTGCTATCCACACCAGTCCGGCCAACTGAGCTGCTCTTCGGCAAGCTGAGCGCTTACTTTGTGCTGGGCCTGGCCGACATGATCATAGCCATCGTTTCCGGGGTGCTGATCTTCGACGTGCCGTTGCGCGGCAACCCGTTGTTTCTGGTTCTCAGCGGCTGCCTGTTCCTGTTCGGCGCGCTGGCCTGGGGTGTCCTGCTTTCTTCGATGGTCCGCAGCCAGCTTTTAGCCTACCAACTCGGCGTAGTCACGAGCTTTCTTCCAGCGTTCCTGCTCTCCGGATTCATTTACGCGGTGGAGAACATGCCGGTACCGATCCAAGTGGTCACCCACATCGTTCCGGCACGGTATTTCATCAATCTACTGAAAGGCATCTACCTGAAGGGCGTCGGCGTCCAGGTCCTGTTCCTGGAAGTGGTCTTCCTGGCCGTGTACGCCGCGATCGTTTGCTTGGTGGCAACACGTAACCTCCGTCAGAAGCTGGTGTGACCATGTGGCAACGGATCCTGCAGATCGTCAAGAAGGAATTCCGGCAAACGCTGCGGGAGCCGCGGATGCGCGCCTTGCTGTTCGGACCGCCGCTATTACAACTGATCATCTTTGGCTACGCCGTGAACATGGATGTGGAGCGGACCCGTCTGGCGTGGATGGATCAGGATCGCACGCCGGCCAGCACTGAGCTGCGGGAAGCCTTCACCGGGTCCGGGCGCTTCGTGATCGTGGCCGCGCCGTCCGGTGAGGACGCGGTGCATGATCTGCTGGACCACGGGCGCGTGCAAGTCGTCGTCCGGGTACCGCCGGGATTCGGCGCCGACCTTGCCAGCGGACGGACGGCGGCCGTCCAAGTGCTGGTGGACGGCTCCAATTCCAATACTGCGTCTATCGTTTCCGGTTACGCCTCCGGCGTTCTAGCCGCCTATAGCGCGCGGGCCCGTCGCGTTCAGCAACGCATGCGGATGGTGCAGGCGTCGATGGCCACCGGAGAGCCGCCTGCAGCGGTTCTCCCAACCCTCACGACGCGATCCCGAGTCTGGTTTAACGCCGACTTGCGCAGCCGCAACTATTACGTCCCCGGAGTGGTCATCAACATCATCACCCTGGTCACGCTCATGCTCACGGCCATGGCTATCGTGCGGGAGAAAGAGATCGGCACCATGGAACAGTTGATGGTCACGCCCATCCGGCCCAT
>CAYPHP010000689.1:0-2191 GCA_964410045.1 uncultured Acidobacteriota bacterium
GGACGAGATCGGAGAAATGCCGGCTCCCACTCAGGCCAAGCTGCTTCGCGTCCTGGAGGATTCCAAAGTCCGGCGCTTGGGCGGTAAGTCGGAGCTTGAAGTGGACGTGCGGGTCCTGGCGGCCACCAATCGCGATCCGGAAGAGGCCGTACGGGATGGGAAGCTGCGCCAAGACCTCTTCTTCCGGCTCAACGTGTTTCATCTTCACCTTACGCCCTTGCGTCAGCGTCCTGGAGACGTCCCGCTGCTCACCGACACGATCCTGAAAGAACTGAATGCCAAGAACAATCGCCAGGTGGCCCGCGTCTCGCGGACGGTGATGGCGCGGTTCGAAGCTTATGCCTGGCCTGGGAACGTCCGCGAGCTGCGCAACACGCTGGAACGCGCGCTGATCGTCTGCAACGGCGACCAGATTGAAGAGGCCCATCTGCCGCCCGGGTTCGGCCACAGCCGTCTGGTTGCCGGGACGCCGCCGCCCGACGATCCGAACAGCGTGCGCATTTCGCTGGGCACGTCGGTGGCGGAGGCGGAGAAGCAGTTGATCGTCAGGACGCTGGCTGCAAACGCCTTCAACAAGACCCGGACCGCCGACGTGCTGGGCATCAGTTTGAAGACCCTGCACAACAAGCTGAAGGAGTTCGGAGCGGAGTGAGATTATCGCTCAAGACCAAGCTGCGCTTCGCCATCCTGAGCCTGGTCCTGGGGGTGACCCTGGCTTATTCCTTCGGCTACATCACGTTTCTGACCCGCTACCAGTATGAGTGGTGCTTCGAGCAGGCCCAAGACGCGCTGCGCCGCGTAAACAACCGGACCGCGTTTACGCTGCTTCAGTCGGCGTCGCAAGTCTCGGGCGACAACCTGGACCAGGTCCGCCGGACGCTCCAACAGGTGGTGACGCGGGACCAGGGACTGCAGGCCTTCGTGCAGGATGCGGTGAGCTGGGATTACACCATTGCGGACGTGGCCTTGCTCGACGAGAACGGCCGCATCCTGGTGCATTCCGAGCCCGGCCGCGCCGGCACGCAGGCGCAACCGCGCGAGGATTTGGAGCGTCTGCTGTCGGCGGGCATCCTGCAGCAGCTCCGGGTCGCCTATTTCCGCCCCCGGGTCTACAAGGTGTCCATGTCCATGGTCTTCACCAACGATCAGGACACCCTGGGCTGGGTGGAGGTGGGAGTGGATACGGCGCGAATTCCCCATGCCATCGTCGCCGGCAACACTCCGCTGACCGTGGTCGGCGTGATCGTGGTCCTGGCCTTGATCATGGGCTGGGTGGCCGCGGGTTTGATGCTTCAGCCGCTGGACGTGATCCGCGCTTCGCTCGACCGCATGACCCAGGGCCAGTTCGACGCTCTGCCTCCTGCTCCGGCGCAGCGCAGCGACGAGTTCGGCGCGGTGGCCAGCAAGCTGACGCTGCTCGGACAGCAGTTCCGCGACGCCCGCGAAAGCATGGCCCAGGTTTTGCATGGCCTGGAAGAAGCGCTTTTGCTGTTCACTCGCGACGGGCGGGCCATCCTGGCCAGCGAAAAGGTGAAGGAGTTTCTGAGCCTGGCCCCGTCGGAGATCCTGGGGCGTCCGGCGTCGGAAGTCTTCGCCGCCCAGCCGGTCTTGGCGGAAAGAGTGCTGGATGCGCTGGCAGCCGGAACCACCATCGAGCGCGAGGAAGTGTCCTTAGGCACGCCGCCTCGCCCCATCACGCTTACCGTGCAATTCATCTCCAGCCTGGCGGGTGCCGACGCCAGCGGAGAAGACCAAGTGGTGCTGGTCAGCCTGCGCGACGTGGAATCGGTGCGCCGCCTGGAATCGCAGATCGAGCTGTCGCACCGCCTCACCGCCATCAGCCGGTTGACCTCCGGCGTAGCTCACGAAGTGAAGAATCCACTGAATGCCATGGTCTTGCACGTGGAGGCGATGAAGAGCAAGCTGTCGCAATCCTCCACCGAGGAAGGGCGGACCGGCCTGGCTGAACACCTGGAGATTATCGCCAAGGAGGTTTACCGCCTGGACCGTGTGGTGAAGACCTTCCTGGATTTCGCGCGCCCTGTGGAACTGCGCATCCAGGAAACCGAACTTAAGCCGCTGGTGGAAGAAGTGCTGCGTCTGGCCGAAGCGGAGGCCGGACCCCGCCAGGTGCGCATGGTGTTCGAGGCTCAAGCGCCATTGGCTCGGGTGCGCGTGGATCGCGACTTGC
>CAYPHP010000689.1:2201-2972 GCA_964410045.1 uncultured Acidobacteriota bacterium
TATCCTCTCATAACACGATATCAGGTACCCCGCCAGGTGCGCATGGTGTTCGAAGCCAACGCGCCTCTGGCTCGAGTGCGCGTCGACCGCGACCTCCTCAAGCAGGCCCTGTTGAACGTGGTCCTCAACGGCTGCCAGTCCATGCCCCACGGCGGCCAGCTTTCCGTCTCCCAGTCGGCGCACGACGGCCAGGTGGAGATCGCGGTAGCGGATCAGGGCGTCGGAATTCCAGCCGAGATTCGTGACAAGATTTTCAATCTCTACTTCACCACTCGGGAGCAGGGCAGCGGCATTGGGCTGCCCTTGGCGTTCCGTGCCTGCCAATTGCACAACGGCCGCCTGGATTTCGTCAGCGAGGCCGGCCGCGGCACCACCTTCCGCATTCAACTGCCGCTGGCCGCGTAGCCCGTCTCCAGCCTGCTATACTCCGGGGATGGCAGGCCCCGAGGCTGGCGCGCGGGAACGCGTTCTGCAGGCGAACCGCAAGTTTTACGAAGCCCTCACCCAAATGAATGAGTCGGCCATGCAGGAAGTGTGGCTGCAAGAGGACTGGGTCTGTTGCGTACACCCGGGCTGGCCGCAGGTGGAGGGATGGAACGCCGTCAGCCAGAGCTTCGGGCAGATCTTCGAGAACACCGAGTCCCTGCGCATCACCGTCAGCCGGACCAGCGTCCACCTGGAGGAGGCTATGGCGTGGGTGTCGTGCATCGAGAAGATTTCGTCGTCGAGCCCTGGGCGGATCGACACAGTCTACGTGCAGGCGACCAACTT
>CAYPHP010000690.1:0-2968 GCA_964410045.1 uncultured Acidobacteriota bacterium
CAGCGCCAGTCGCTGTTCGACGAAAGTGACGCCGCCGAATGCCTGCCCAAAGCCGCGGCCGCCGAGGTCCACCTGCGGGCCATCAATTCCGGAGTCAAGGTGGAAGGCCGGATTGCCGACGTGACCCCGGAAAACATCGAGGGGCTGATCGCCGGCGCTGACGTGGTCCTCGACGGCACCGACAATTTCGAGACTCGCTATCTGCTGAACGACGCCGCGGTGAAGCTGGGGATTCCCTGGATCTACGCGGCGGCGGTCGGCAGCTACGGCCTGACCATGCCGATCCTTCCGGGACGGACCAAGTGCCTGGCCTGCGTCTTCCCTGCTCCCCCGTCCGGTCCGCAGGAAACCTGCGACACCCGGGGCATCCTGGCCAGCGCGGTCAGCGCGGTGGCGTCATTTCAGGTGACGGACGCGATCAAGTTGATGATCGGCGCGGAGGTGGAACCGCGCCTGCTGTCGATCGATGTTTGGGAAAACCGCGTCTCCACGCTGCTCACCCGCGCCGCCGACCCAAGTTGCGAGGTGTGCGGGCAACGGCGCTTCCGGCATCTCGCTGGTGAAGGCCGTCCGGCGATCACCCTGTGTGGCCGCAATTCCGTCCAGATCCACGAGCACGACCGTCCCGTGGATCTCGCCGCCCTCAGCCTCCGCCTGCAGCCGCTGGGCACGGTCCGCGCCAACAGCTTCGCCTTGATGTTTTCCCCCGATCCCGAAACCAGCATCACGCTCTTCTCCGACGGCCGCGCGATCATCAAGGGCACCGACGATCCCGGCGTCGCACGGAGTTTGTATGCCAGGTATGTGGGGAGTTAGGCTTGGACACAAGCAGGGTGTCACCCTCATGGCAAACCAGTTGGCTACACAGGCACAGTTTCAAGCGGTCCTGAAGCGGACATTTTGTTACCTGTGCGCCCGCTCGTTCCAATCGGGCGAGGCTCAGAATCGGGATCACGTACCTCCATCGAAGCTCTTTGCCGCTGCCGACCGAAGTCCAGCGCTGATCCTCCCAACTCACGTTGCCTGCAACCATGCTCGCTCGGCAGAAGACGAAGTAATCACACAGTTGGTCGGAGTGCTCCACGGGAGGCCCATAGCGCGTCGAGGCCGAAAGCCAAAGTTCGTCATTGGCACCTTTCCGGACGGTTCGCTGGGCATTGGAGCAAGCAGTGTTGATTTGAAGACGATCATCTTTCGCTGGGTATGCGGTTTCCATGCCGCCCTTTACCACCAGCCCATGGGCGCGTCTCACATGATGGTCTTCCCACCGTTTCCTGAGGCCCGTATGGCAGGCCCTGATGTGGAGCATGTTTCTGTTCCGGAGGTAGTCCCGCACCTGGTACACGAACTGAAGCGAAATAGGCTGACTCGCACGCTAGACAGTATTGTCTGCCGGAACGGGCGCTGCCGCTACGAATGCGTATGGAGTCAGGCCGATGACGGGCGCCGCATTTGTATCTGGGCTCTTGACCTGTATGCCTGGAAGGAACTCGGCGACGTTACCCATTTCGAGCCGCGCGGGTGCGTTGGGGTGTATTCTCCTGACGACGGGGTGATCCCGCCCTCTGCAAGTCTTGGCGCTCGCCTGCATTTCACGGTTCCGAGTGAGGAACGCCTAGATCCGTTCGGTCGGTAGCATTGTAGACGCAAGCCCGTCACGATCGTTCATGCGAAGGCTGTGACAGCCTGCACGTCATTTCGAACAGGAAGGCAAGCATGAAGAAGGCACATGGTTCGCGAAAGTCTGCGACGAACTGGAAGCGGGTTCGAGCGATGACGGATAAGGACCTCGACCTGTCCGACTCGCCTGAAGTCACGCCCGAGATGCTTGGGCGGGCCATCGTTCGCCGAGGGTTCAAAAAGATCAAACCCTCGCGGAACTTGGCGGAAGCGATTCGCCGCTACATTGCTCCCTTCGGCGGCGTGAATCTCTCGATTCCCAAACGCGAGCCAGTCCGGCGGCCCCCGAAGTTCGCGAAGTGACCTCCGTGCCCTCCGTGCCTCTGTGGCTAAACATCTGCCGTTTGTCGTAGGATAGGTGCGTGGGCGGACAAGCGGGCAAACTCTACCTGGTGGGAACGCCGATCGGCAACCTGGAGGACATCACCCTCCGGGCCCTGCGAATGTTGCGCGAAGTGGACCTGATCGCCTGCGAGGACACACGCCATACCCAGACCCTGCTGACCCACTACCAGATCGAGAAGCCCACCGTCAGCTACCACGAGCACAACGAGCTGACCCGGGCCCCGGAGTTGATCCTGCGCCTGGAAGAGGGCGAGAACATCGCTCTGGTTTCCGACGCTGGTATGCCCGGCATTTCCGATCCCGGCCATCGCCTGATTTCGCTGTGCGTCCGCCACGGCGTCGCGGTGATTCCGGTGCCGGGAGCTTCGGCGTTTCTGGCGGCGCTGGCAGCCAGCGGGCTTCCGACGCATCCGTTCCGCTTTCACGGCTTCCTGCCTCCGAAGAAGGGCCAGCGCCGCAAACTCCTGGAGGAGTTCAAAGACATCCAGCGCACCCAGGTGTTTTACGAGGCCCCGCACCGGCTGCTGGAAACGCTGGTGGACATCAGCGAGGTCATGGGTAACCGCCACGTCGTCGTGGCGCGCGAGGTGACCAAGCTGCACGAGGAGTTCCTGCGCGGACGCGTCCTGGACGTGCTCAAGGAACTGCGCCAGCGCGACCGCGTGAAGGGCGAGATCACCCTGCTGCTCGACCGTCCCGATCCCGGACCGCCGCCGCAGGCCACCGCGCCGATCAAGGAACGCGTCGACCAGGTGATGAAGGACCAGAAGATGAAGAAGATGGACGCGCTCAAGCAGGTGGCCAAAGAGCGCGGCATCCCCAAGGCCCAGGCCTACAAGGAATACGAGAAGGGTTGAGTCGTTGACCCAAGGCAACTCGAAGCCGTAACCCCTTCCGATTCAGCAGATTATCCCGTCGCACACGTTTGTCATGCCGGCCATTG
>CAYPHP010000691.1:0-2963 GCA_964410045.1 uncultured Acidobacteriota bacterium
GCCGGTCCGGCTGTTCATCCGGATCCGTCCGCCGTGTTTGTTCACGATCTGCAGTGTGACCCATAAACCAAGGCCCGTCCCTGACTCTTTCTTTGTGGAGTAGAAGGGCTCGAAGATCTTTGGCCGCTGCTCCGCGGCGATCCCCATTCCGGTATCGGCCACGCTGAATTGCAGAAAGTCTCCGACTTGCTTGAGCCGAAGGATCACAGATTTGTGCGCCGGAGTGGCGTAAATGGCGTTCAAGATCAGGTTCGAGACCACCTGCTTCAGCTCGCCGGGCCACCCTGTTAGTACAGCGTTCTGCAGGCGGAATTGTGTCACCACTTCCACCCCGCTGTCGGCGATCTGTTTGCTGAAAAGTTGGACTACCTCTTCCACGGCGGACCGCATGTCGAAGCGCGAGGACTGGTTCGACTCACGGTAGAACCGCAGGGTCTGCCGGGTGACGCCGGAGATGCGTTGCAGCTCCCGATCTGCCATCTCCAGGTAGGCGCGCACCTGCTCGGGGTCCGGCTCGCGTTTTGCAAGGTAGACCACATTCACGATGCTGGCCAGGGGGTTATTGATCTCATGGGCGATACTGGCGGCCAAACGCCCGGCCGCCGCTAGTTTCTCGGAGCGGATCAGGGCATCTTCCACCATCAGCCGGTTCGTGATGTCAATGCTGAACCCGACCAGAGATCGCGGTTTCTGATGTGCGTCTTTCACCACGATCGCCCGCGCCGCAATGCTTCGGACGATGCCATTCTTCCACACCACCCGGAACTGAACGTCATATTCCTTGTGGCCCCGCACTGCTGCGTGGATATCCTCCAGGACGCGCGCCCGGTCCTCTGGATGGATCGTGCCGATCACGTCCTCAAAGCTGAGGGCCTCGTCGTGGGGCAGTCCATGCATCTCCAGGAACTGGGCACCAGGGAAGATGGTATTGGCGGCCAGGTCCCACTCCCAGACGGCCATGCCGGAGATCTGCCGCGCGAGTTCGAGACGAGCGTCCTGCTGGCGCAGACTTTCGAGCAGCGAAGTCTTGGTTCGCACTACGTCAGAAAGCTGATCGTGGGCCTTTCGCAAAGACAGGGCTAGTATCTCGGCTTGTATAGCGCTCTGGTGGGCGCGGACGGCCTTCCCTTCGGCCAGATCGGTACAGACTTCCTGCAGGCACAACGCTGCCAGCAGCGCCATGCCGGTCAGGAATTCAGAGTGGAGCGCCGGATCGGCGCCGCCGCCGAACAATGCCACCAGTGCGTCGGTCTGGAAGCGAATGGTAGTCACCGCCGCGACGCCGCCCCCAAAAGGCGATGGCAGATGGCTGCGCCGTATTTCCTTCACGGCGATGCCCTGCAGTGCTCGCCGCCATTCCAGGCCGGAAGGGAGCGTCTGGGGAAAGCCGGGCGCGGGAAGAAATTTCTTAAGTTCGGGATCCAATAGGAAAAGGCAAAGCTGGGTGGCTCCCGCATAGCGGGCCAGTCCCGGTGCGCCCGCGGCCCGAGCACTCATGGACAGCAGCGATGCAAGCTCTTCGATCACACCCGAGTCCTATTCCGGGAAGACGCATACCACTGCGGTGCAGTTATGAAAGCCGCTGAACTGGCCTTCGGCACTGGCTACCTGTCCGTACGTGTTGCAACCCGCCAGTGGAATCTTTCCCAATCTCGCGCGCACGGCCGCCAACTCGTCCCCGAATTCTTCGCCCAGCCGCAGGCGCGTCGCCACGCAGTCGAACATCAGTGCGCCGGCTACCTTGGCGTCACCCAATTGTTTGATGGCGTCGTCGGCGGCCTCACGGGCAGCGGCGGTGGAGGATTCGGCGCTTGCCGACATGATACTGACGGCGGCGTGGGAAGGGACTTCCGCGGCGAAGGCCACCGACCGGTCTTCATTCACCATCAGTGGCACCCGGAGCTTGTATCCCTGCGGAGAACTTACTCCCATGATGTTGTGGAGGAAGAACGGGATGGGGGCAGCCGCATCGAAGGTTTGTTTGGTGCCGCGGGCGTACTCTTCAAAGACATCGGCAGCCGGAACCGCATCCAGGCTCGCCAGTCTGCTGCCCGAGGCAGAAGTCACGCGCATCAGTTCGGTCGCCGGCGCCCAGCCATGGCGCACGCCCACCCCGATCGGCTTGGTGGACAAGATCTCCAGAGCTACGGCGGCGTTCGTGGCGACCTTGGTGCCAAGGAAGACGTGGGTCTTGGCGAACTTGGCATCATCCCCGGCTCCGCCACCGAAGAACTTGTACTTACCGCCGGTCTGTATGTGCAGCGCCTGGACCAATTCGTCCGCGCATCCGGCCAAAGCGTCATTCAGGATCAGGGCAGTATGGAAAAGATGGCCTTCCTCGCTCACGCCCCGTAAGCCCTTCAGCAACTCGGCCGCGGCCGCCTCGGGACGGTTCCCGATGTTCTCCGCCATGGCGGCGGAAAACTTCATGTCATCGGAGGCGATGGCGAAGGCAGAGATACTTCCTTCACTCTGCTGACCGCTGTCGAATTCCCCCGCGGAAGAGCAGCCCAGTAAGATCGCGCCGGGGATCCGTTCACTCAGGATCTTCAGCAAGGTTGGATAGTCGTGCTGCGAGGATGCGAAGAGGATGACCACCGCGGCATTTGGCAGTTGGCCGATGATCTGGCTCGCGACCTCCTCCGCCGCGCTGCGGGAATCGGAAGTCGCACTTAGGACGCTCACTGTTCGAGTCATGGCACCTTCCAAGGGTAGCGGGATCTTGCATTGCCAGCGGTGGAGCGATTTGCGTGAGGAGCACAGATTTGGAGCTAATCCGTTGGAGATGCCAGGGAAGATGTTTGGGTTGCTTTTGGCGTGGTTACTGCACGGAATCCCTGCGACCCGGCCCAGCCGCCGCCACTTCTTCTGGGCGCTCTTTGCCGAAGGGATTGAAGTCTGTGTGGATGTCGTACACGTCTACGCCTTCCATCTTCTTCAGCCAGTTCACCACCAGATAGGTG
>CAYPHP010000692.1:0-2956 GCA_964410045.1 uncultured Acidobacteriota bacterium
GGCGAATTCTCCGCCTGGAACGCATCGCCCCAAGCCCACTCCAGCGCCGCCAGATCGGGCAGCCAAGGAAACTCCTGGGTCTCCTCCTGAGCCTTGCGATGGCTCTTGAGAAACTCCGGGAACGGCTGGCCGACATAGCGCAGGCTGTAGTGCTTCGACGGATGGACCAGCAGGAAATCGGTGACCAGATTATGGAATCGGTCGTCGCCGACAATCTTGGCGATCTTGGGATAGTCCGCCAGAAGCGCATCCTTCAGGCGGTAGAAGTACATGTTGGCGTAGACGTCCAGACGCCCCTCGGCGGAAAGTTTCTCGTCGCTGACGATCCACGAGCGCACCTGCTCGGGCGCGGGATCGCCTTTTGCGGCCAGCTCGGCAAGACCTTTCTGGACGCCTTCCGGCGCGGTGATCAGCTTCCACACCAAGCCCTGCAATTGCTTGAGTCGAGGATTCGGAGAGAGAGGCTCAAGGCTCAAGGTTCAAGGCTCAAGGCTTCAAGCTAAGCCACCACAGGAACAGAGCGTTTTTCCAAAGCCCGTTTGTGCACTTCGCCAGCTTTTAGACACTCTTGCTCCAGGCGCTCGAAGGGCGGGATGTGGTCGTCCCACTCGATCAGCGTGCTCACCGGACCGAAACGCTCGATGGTTTCCTCATAAAGCTGCCAGACCGGATCGATGATGGCGTGGTCGTGGGTATCCAGCAGCAGCGTGCCGATGTCGGAATGTCCGGCCAGGTGGATCTGGTAGATGCGCTCGCCGGGCAGCGCGCGCATGTACTCGCGCGGATCGAAGCCGTGGTTCTGACCGCTGACGTAAATGTTGTTGACGTCGAAAAGCAGCCCGCAGTCGGCGCCTTCGGCCACGCGCGTCAGGAACTCCCACTCCGGCATCTGCGATCCGTTGTAGGACATGTAGCTCGATACGTTCTCGATGGCAAACGGCCGCTTGACCTTGTCTTTCACCCGCCGGATGCGGTCAATCACGTGCTGCAGCGCTTCTTCGGTATGCGGAATCGGCAGCAGGTCGTGGGCGTTATGGCCGCCCGTCCCGGTCCAGCAAAGATGGTCGGAGACCCAGGCGGGTTCGGTCTCCGCAGCCAGGTCGGCCAGGTCCTGAAGATAGGATTCATTCAGCGGATCGGACGAGCCGATGGAGAGCGAAACGCCGTGCAGGATGATGGGATAGTCGGAGCGGACCTTGTCGAGCACGGCGCGGGCGCGTCCGCCCACGCGCATGTAGTTCTCGCTGATCACCTCGAACCAATCGCAGCGCGTCGGCTCGGAGCAGATGCGCTGGTAGTGGTCGCGGCGCAGCCCTACCCCGTGACCGAGGAACGGGGTCTGGTCCATTGGCAAGTCTCCCTAAAAAGGTCCAAGGGCCCCGGCGCTGGCCAAGGCCCTTGAGGTTAATCCCAACAGCAGCACTAGGCTTTCTTCGATTCCTTAACGACGGTGCCCTTCTTGTCGGTGCAAGCCTTGGCATCGGCCGCGTTTACCCAGCCCTTGCCCTTGCACCCATTCTTGCCCTTGCAAGCGTGACTGCCGTCGGCCGCCCCGCATTCGCCCTTGCCCTTGCACTCGTTGATGCCGGAACACTTGACGCCCTTCTTGGCTTCCTTCTTGTCCTGGCCGAAGGCGGTGGCGGTCAACAGCAGCCCGCCGGCAACCGCAGCCAGGGATCCGAACATTTTGCGACGATTCATTACGGCTCCTCCATTTTGCAGGGGGAGTACTCCAAGCAGAGCCCCCTGATTGTTCTATGGTGCTGGGAAAGGACTATATCGTGGAAGAAGGGTTAGTACAAGGGGTAACGGGTGATGTCCCGGAAGCGCCGACAGGATCCCTCCTGATTGCGCGAGAGTTCAGGCAACCCTCGCGGCGGGACGCACTCGCACGGAAACCTGCACGCCGGCCCGGCCCAACATCGCCACCAGTACGTCGATACTGAAGAGGTTGATCTTGCCGCGGACCAAATCGCTGACCCTGGGCTGCGTGACGCCGAGAAGCTTGGCGGCCTTCACCTGCGTCAACTGCCGGTCGGCGATGAGATGCCGAATCGCGATCATCAGGTCGGCCCGGACCTTGAGGTTCTCGGCCTCTGGGGGTGAGAACCCCAGGTCGGCGAACACGTTGGACGACGAGCGGCGCATGATGAGGGAGTCTCCCTTAGCGGTTCCTGCGCCGCTCGACAAGGGCCGCAAAGCGGCGCCGCGCCAGGTCGAGATCCGCGGGCCGGGTTTTCTGAGTCTTCTTTTCGAATGCGTGGAGGACATACACCGCCTATGGGTACTTCGCCACGTACAGGACGCGGAAAGCGCCACCGGCATGGACTCGGATTTCAACTACTCCGCTTCCTACGGTCCCCAACGGCTTCCAGTCGTCGGGCAGCAAGCCTTGCTGGACCCGGTAGAGCTGAGAGCCGACCTCCCGTCTCGCCTGGTTCGGGAACGCCCCTATATCTTCGAGGGAGGAACCCAGCCAGACGACCGGCTTGTCGGCCACATGTCGTAGTATACAACTACTGATATATCGGCGCAAGGCTATCGCGCAAAAGACGCGCCTGCCCGCCGCCTACGCCGCTTTCCCCGAGATCCCGCTCCAGCCCTCGGCATAGAGTTCGGAGCGCACTGCCAGTTCGCCGGGATAATCGTGATGGGCTTGCTCCACCACCCGCCGCTCCAGCCGGACCACGGCCACCGGATCGGTGCTTTCCAGGATCACCCGCCCGTTGGGTTCGATGGCGATCGACGGACCGCCAAAGGGCACACCCAACTCGGTCTCCGGACGGCTTACCGAGAGCACATAGGTGCAGGACGTCAGGGCATTGGCGGTGAGCACGGTCTTCCAGCGCGGGAAAGTGTCTTCGACCGTGGCCCGCGGGCACAAGATGACTTCCGCTCCTTCCGCTCCCAGCAAATGGGAACCTTCCGGACGGTTGGCGTCGGAGCAGATCTGCAC
>CAYPHP010000693.1:0-2952 GCA_964410045.1 uncultured Acidobacteriota bacterium
GTCCTGAAGCTGGTACGCGATATGGAGATCGGCGGCAAGGTGGTCGCCGCGATCTGCCATGCCGGATGGGTGCTGTGCTCGGCTGGGATCCTGGAAGGGCGTCGCGCCACCAGCTATTTTACGATCAAGGACGACATGCTCAACGCCGGAGCGCTGTGGGAAGACGCAGAAGTCGTGGTGGATCGCCGGATGGTCACCTCCCGCCGTCCCGCCGATCTGCCGGCCTTCTGCCGGGAGATCGCCAGGCTGTTGGGAGACGCCTGACGGTTACCCCCGCCGCCACTCTGCATCTAGCCCTGTGGAGGACTACATACCGTCATGGTCAACCGTGGACCGTTCTCATACGAAACCAGCGTGAAGTGGACGGAAGGGAAAGCCGGCGTGATCGGCGGACCGGGCGTACCGCCCGTGTCGTTCGGGGCGCCGGCCGAGTTCGGTGGGGCCGGGCAGAGCTGGACCCCGGAGCACTTCTACCTGGCCGCCGCCGAAGCCTGCCTGATGAATACGTTTCTTTCCGTGGCTGAGGCCTCTGGTATGGCCATCGAGAGTTACGCCTCTGAGGCGCGTGCCAAGCTGGAGTGGGTGGAGGGATCGGGCTTCCGCATGACCGGCATCGAGATCACGCCGACGATCCGGGTGCCCAGTGAAGCTACCGTGGAAAAAGCCACGCGGCTGATCCAAAAGGCGGAGAAGCTCTGCCTGGTGGCCCGGTCGATGACCGCCAACGTGGTGATCTTCCCGAAGATCGAGGTGGCGGTCGGCGAGCCTGTCTTGGCTCGAAAGTAAACGTCGTAGTTTCGTCGGCAGGTCCGCCGAGGCCACGTAAGCCCATAGCTCTAAAGCCGTTAACCGCGTTGGCACGCTGTTTGCAATACCCGGGCATGGAGAGACTCGTATGATCACTCGTGCCCCTAACTTCTTCGATACCAACGTCAAGTGGACCGCCGCCAAGGCCGCCGTCATCGGCGGTCCGGGCCTCCCCCAACTGGAAGTATGTTTTCCTCCCGAGTATCGCCATCCTGAAAACGGATGGACGCCGGAGCACTACTTCGTCTCGGCGATCGAATCCGGCCTAATGCGCACTTTCCTGGCCATGGCCGAAGTCGCGCGGATCGGGATCAAGGCCTACCGGTCGGACACACGCGGCAAGCTGGAATGGGTTGAAGGCCGCGGCTTCCGCATCACCCACATCGGGATCTCCCCGGAAATCGAGGTCTATGCGGAGGACGACGAGGAGAAGGCCCTGCAGTTGATGGAGAAGGCCGAGAAGCACTGTCTGGCGCTGCAGTCGATCACCGCGCCGGTGCTGGTGACCGCCACGGTATCCGTGTTCGCCCAGACTGCCGCTTGACCCCTTCAGTCTGTTAGAATCTAGCTCGGCAATCGAATGCGCCGTGCGTTTGCTTCGTTGCTGGTCATCGGGATCATCGCGGTCAGCCCCCCACAGCCCGCCTTCCTCGCTGGAGGAGGTGCGTCCTCCAGCGCCAGCGTCGTGCTCTCGCCGGACGGGACACGCCTCTACGCCGTAAATCCGGATTCCGGCTCAGTGTCCATGCTGGACACCCGAACCGACCAAGTGCTGCGCGAAGTGTCCGTGGGCCGCGATCCGCGGTCGTTGGCGATCAGCCCGGACGGTCTGCGCCTGTTCGTCAGCAACCAAGGGTCGGCCAGCGTGAGCGTTCTCGATGCCCTCGACCTCACGGTAGTGCAGACCGTTGCCGTCGGCGCTGAACCCTACGGCGTCGTGGTGGATCCCGACGGCCGCTGGCTTTACGTCGCGACGGCGGCGCTAGCGGAGGTCCAGCGGATAGATCTCAAGCCTTTCGGGTGCGTAGGTGTGCTCCGCGTATCGGATTCGGACCCCTGCCGGGTCGCTGCGGCATATGCGTTGGGTGTGAGCGCGCGTATCCCTGTGGGTTCGAAGCCCAGAGGCCTGGCGATTTCCGGCGACGGCTCGCGGCTCTACGTCACTCATTTCCTAACCGGCGAAATATCCGTGATTGACACCGCCCGCCAGCAAGTCGTGCAAGTAATCTCCACTGGCGCGGACAGTAACATGGGCCAAAAGATCGCGCTCCACCCTACCAACGGGCGGGCTTACGTTCCGCACATCCGTTCCGATGTCGCCAACCGCAATCTTCTGTTCGACAACACCGTTTTTCCCGTGGTTTCGGTGATAGACCTGCGAACAAATGGAGTTATCCAGTCGGCGCGCGTGGACTTGTCGGTGGGCATCCATTCCGTGAACCTGCCGGTCGACGTAGCCTTTGCGCCCAACGGCAAGTTGCTCTACACGGTGAACCTGGGAAGCGGCGACCTGACCTTGGTGGACCTGGAGTCCGGCAGAAAGATCGGGGACCTCGAGGTCGGCGACGGTCCTTCGGGAATCGTGCTCACCGCCGACGGCCGCAAGGCCTACGTGCTGAATTCACTGTCCGGGGATCTCTCGGTCATGGATATGCTGCTGCTGGAGCAGGTGAAACGGATTCCCTTGACCGCCAGTCCGCTCCCGGCGTCGATCAAGCGAGGGAAGTTGCTGTTCTTCTCCAGCCGGTCGACACAGGTTTCGCGGGCGCGCTGGATGAGCTGCGCGAGCTGCCATTTTGATGGTGAGTCGGATGGCCGGACCTGGTTCTTCCCCGACCGCGGGCTGCGAAACACCACCAGCCTGCGCGGCGCGGCCGAGACGCGTCCACTGCACTGGAGCGCGGACCGCGACGAGTTTCAGGACTTCGAAGATACTGTGCGGCAGCTGCAGGCCGGCAGCGGACTGCTGGTGGGCCGCGCGCCCAACCAACTCTTGGGCCCTGCGAATGCCGGGCTCTCCGCCGACCTCGATGCGTTGGCGGCATTCATTGAAACGCTGAAGGTCAAGCCGAGCCCGTTCGCGAGCGATGCGGCGGCGATCACGCGCGGCCGTGCAGTCTTCGAACGCGCCGACATCGGGTGCGC
>CAYPHP010000694.1:0-2952 GCA_964410045.1 uncultured Acidobacteriota bacterium
GGATGAGGCCCGCGATGTAGCTGTCGATCTGCCCCGCCGGCAGCCACGGCGCGAACAGGTGCCTGATGAAGACCCATGCCAGCAGAGCCATCGAAAACGGCTTGACCAGCCAGTTGACCGCAAGCGTGACGCCGATGCCGCGTACATGGTTCTTCACCTGGCCGAGTGCGGCGAAGTCGATCCGCAGCAACATCGGGATGATCATCACCCAGATGAGTAGGCCCACCGGCACGTTGACGCGCGCCACTTCCATGGCACCGATCGCGCGCACGGTGGTCGGTGCGATCTGGCCGAGCACAATCCCGGCGACGATGCACAGTGCCACCCAGACGGTCAGGTAGCGCTCGAACACGCTCATGCCAGACACGGGATCTGGCGCCGTCGCGGCGTGGCTCGTCATGTCAGCATGCTCTCCCTTCTCCCTATTGCCAGCCTATTGCCTGCCGATTTCCTTCAGTCGCTGCGTCAGGGCGACGCGATCGAGCTTCGTCAGCGGCAGGCTAAGGAAGAGCTGGATGCGGTTCTGCAACCGGTTGTAGGCGTGGAAGAACGCCTTGCGCTTCTCGTCGTCCGTGCCCTCGACCGCTGCCGGATCCTCCACACCCCAGTGGCCGGTGATCGGCTGCCCCGGCCAGAGCGGGCAGACCTCGCCGGCTGCGTTGTCGCAGACCGTGAAGACGAAGTCGAGTTCAGGCGCCCCGAGCGCAGCGAACTCGTCCCAGCTCTTGCTGCGCAGCCCCTCGGTCGGCAGCCGGTTCTTCTTCAGCAGTTCGAGTGCGAACGGGTTGACGCGGCCGTTGGGGTGGGACCCCGCCGAAAACGCGTGGAAGCGCGGTGCCCCCATCGCATTCATCATCGACTCGGCAAGGATGGACCGCGCCGAGTTGCCGGTGCAGAGGAACAGGACATTGAATGGACGATGGGTGTCGGATATCACGTCAGACGCTCAGTGACTTGCTCAGTGACTTAGTAAGACAGCTGCTGCTGCCCGGACAAAGGTGAGTGAACTCGGCGCTCGCCTTGACGCCCGCCGGCGCGGCTTCCCGTGCGATGGCCTGATAGCCGAGCGCACGGAAGAATGGCTCGGCGGTCTGTGTCAACAGTGTCAATGAATCGAGACCTGAAGTGACGGCGGCGCCTTCGGCGGCTACTACCAGCGCGCGTCCCAAGCCCAGCCCGCGCCACTCGGGATCGACGACGAGTGACCGCAGCAGCCCGGATGCGCCGTAACGTTCAACGGCCACGGCGCCGACGACCCGACCAGCGTCCATCACAACATGGAAGTCAGCCACCGCCTCCGGGCGCAGGTCTTCCGTGGGCAGACCGGCCGCACCAAGGAGGGACAGAATGCGCGGCCAATCTCCCGCCTCGGCCGGGCGCTGCCTTGCCGTGACGACCATCGTTCAGCTGCAGCAGGCGCTGGCGGACCTGACCGGAATCCTTGCGGCGACCTTCGCCGGTTCCGCCGGCGCGCAGCACGCTGTTTCCGGTGCGGCCGCTTCCCCGTTGAACGTCGGCACGCTGCCCAGCGTATGGAAGGTCTCCCACGCAATACCGGTCGGATCGGTCACCCAGTACTTGTTCGACAGCGCGTAGCAGCAGCTCGCATTCTTCTCGGCTTGGGCCGCGACATCGGCCTGCTGCAGTTGCCCTTGTAGCGCCTCAAGCTCCGCATCGGAGTCGGTCTGCAGCCCGAGGTGGTTGATGCCGGCCTTGCCTCCCCGCTGCGAGATCGCGAAGTTGATGCGAGGATCCTCGAGCATCCACTTGGCGTAATCGCCCTTGCTGACCGCCGGCTCGGTGCCGAACAGCGTCGAGTAGAACCGAATGCTCTGAGCGAGATCTTCGACCGATACATGCACATGGAAGCGCTTCATGCCTTGATTCCTTTGATGTCGCGGGATGGCTTGCGGCTCTTCCGCGTGGGTTCGTTGGGCTTGCACACCTGTGCCGGAGTACACGGGCCGCAATCCGCGGCACAGCAATTTTCCGTCAGGAAGGCGAGCAAGGTGTTCATGGCCTCGAAGTCCGCCGAATAGAAGATGAAGCGGCTCTGCTGCAGCGACTTCACGAGGCCGGCATTGCTGAGCTCCTTGAGGTGGAAGCTCAGCGTGGCCGGCGAGATTCCGAGCGTGGCCGCAATCTCGCCGGCGGCAACGCCGCTGGGTCCTTGCTGGACCAGCAGCCGGAAGACCGCCAGCCGGGTGCCCTGGGCCAGCGCAGCCAGCGCGGTAACGGCGTCCTGTGTTTTCATATTTGCATGATTATCGAATTAAATGGACTTGTCAAGATCTCGCGCGCGGCGCGGCGGAGCCGTGCCTTGGCCGTTCCAGTGTCCGCTTCGTGCGCGAACGTCTGCTCAGATTGACAAGGGCAGGGGGCAACGTACTTCCACTGTATGTAGGGCGGCGCAGCGACACGCGACGGCACCGGCCCGCCGGACGGTGACTCCCACGCCGCTGGCGGGGCTTTGGCCTGCACCGGTTCCGGGGATGTGGCCGTGCGATCCTGGAGTTAGACTGCACGACGCTTTGCCTTCGGGCAAGGCAAGGACTGTCGTCCCTCCCAAGGAGAACCATCGATGAAACGCATCCTGAGCGCCGCAGCGGCGCTGCTCTTCTCCACCGCTGCACTGGCCTTCCACTGTCCCGCCGACATGGCGAAGATCGATGCCGCATTGGCCAAGAATCCAAAACTGACCGAGGCCCAGATGGCCGAGGTCAAGAAGTACCGCGCCGAGGGCGATGTGCTGCACAAGGCCGGCAAGCACCAGGAGGCGCTCGACGTGCTGGCCAAGGCGATGAAGATCCTCAACATCTCGTAGCTTTCCTCGGTCGCAAGACGCCGCCTGCGGGCGGCGTTTCTTTTTCCGGATCACGCGGCCCGTCCGCTGGCCGGCTGACTGGCTGTGATGCGCCATTTGCAGACTCGCACCGCTGGGGGGTCCCGTGA
>CAYPHP010000695.1:0-2948 GCA_964410045.1 uncultured Acidobacteriota bacterium
GGGCTATCCCAAGCAGTGGGATCGCATCGGAGGCGGATGGAAAGACGGGCACCTTCAGCCCAGCCCGATTCCCACAATGGACGAGTACGGCCATCCCTGGGAATACAACTACGAGCAGCGATTGTTCGAAGGCAAGGGCAAGCCGGTCATGCCGACGCCCGAACCCAAGTTTGGGTGCAACTGGGATGAAGACGTGGGCGCGCTGAACGGCGACGAGAATTTCTATTTTTACCTGCCACGGATCTGCAACCACTGCACGAATCCGGCTTGCCTGGCCGCCTGTCCCCGTCAGGCACTCTACAAACGCGAAGAAGACGGCATCGTCCTGATCGACCAGGAGCGCTGCCAAGGGTATCGCTATTGCATCGCGGCGTGCCCGTACAAGAAGATCTACTTCAATGAACTCACTGGCAAGAGCGAGAAATGCATCTTTTGCTATCCGCGCCTGGAAAAGGGAGAAGTGAACGCTTGCGCGGCGCAGTGTCCCGGCCGGCTGCGATTTGTGGGGTTGCTCGATGATCCGGAATCTCCTTGCCACAAGCTGGTTCACGTCTACAAAGTGGCCCTGCCGCTCTTTCCGGAGAAAGGGACGCAGCCCAACGTGTTCTACGTGCCGCCGTTTAATCCTCCGAAGCGAGGCAATTACGACAAGAGCATCCTTGACGATCCGCGGCTGCCCCTGGATTACCTGGTGTATCTGTTCGGCGAGGAGGTCAAGGACGTGATCCGGCGGCTGGAGGCCGAATTGGTGAAAGCTCAGAGCGGCGAGCGCAGCGAACTGCTCCAATTGCTGATCGGGCGCGACGCCGAAACCCGTTACCGCATCGCTCCTCGCGAGGAGTTGGTGCAGATCAGACTGTGATGACGCCTATGTTCAGCCCACTTCTTCTTCTCTCGTTGATCTTGAAGGTGGCTGCCGGAAGCCCTGAGTTGCTGGACCCGGAAGCCAAGGCCTGGGATCAGATCGCCGCCGCGCGCGTCGCGCTCAATCGCACGCCGCCGCTCTATGAAACCGATCCGCCGTCCGAGGTGGAGATCAGCGAGGTGCTGATCCGGGTGGCCCGAGCCAATGGCAAGTTGCTGGTCCAGATGGCCTGGCAGGACCGGACGCAAGACGCTGCCACGCTGGCGAAGATCCCCGAGACTCCCTACGAGACCCGTGACAAGAAGGAGCACACCGCGGAAAGCGCGCGCTTCTTTGACGCCGCGGCGGTGATGCTGCCTGCGAGCGGGGCCGGAGCCCCTTCCCTGCAAATGGGCGATGCCCAGCACGCGGTGAAGATCTATTACTGGAATGCCACGCGAGGGCCAATGGAAATGGCGGCCGAAGGCCGAACCACCACGCGGCGCCTGGGACCGTCGAATGCCCGCGGCGCATTCCGCGCGGGGAACTGGCGCGTGGTCTTCGAGCTGCCTGAACCGCCGCAGGGCGCACCGCTTTCTTTCGCCGTCTGGAACGGTAGTCAGCTCGATCGCGATGGCCGGAAATACTTTTCGGTGTGGCACTGGCTCCAATGAACACTGATCTCGTACGGCTCTTCGCGTTTGCCTTTGGATCTCCCAACCGGGAGCGGTACGACCTGCTGCGGAAGTTTGGCGAGTTTCGCGATTACGCCGAGTACGAGGCGCTGTACATCGCGTTGTTCGACGTAGGGAGTCCGGAGCCGCCGGTGCCTCTGCTGGAATCGGCTCACCATAAGGCCGTTCCTGCCCAACAGATCGCCCTCGAGTGTATGGATTTCTACGATGTGGTTGGGCTGAAGCCCGACACCAGCCGCTACGCTCCCGACCACCTGGTGACGCAACTGGAGTTTCTCGCGGCGGTGCGTTACCTGCGCTCGCAACGTCCCGCCGATGAAGATCTGGCCCGCCTGGAACACGACTTTACCGAGCGCCACCTCCTGAGCTGGCTCCCGTCAGCGATGAAAAAACTGAAGAAGGAACGCGTACCGGCCTTCGGGCATCTGCTCGGGGAATTGACGGCCTTCCTGAACCCTAAAGCTCCAGCTTCCCGTCAAACACCATCTCTTGCAGTTTGAATTTCTTCTTGAACTCCATGGGACCGATGTGCGTGGAGAACTGCACTTCCTTGTCTTCCAGGGTGATCGCCTTGGCACGAGAGAAGGCAAAGTAGAGTGACGCGGACCTTTCTCCCGGCACCAGTTGGATGATCTCCGGGTGCAGCAAGTCCTTGCCCTTGACGGTCAGAGCGGTAATGTCCTTCAGAGCTTTCTGCACTTGCGCCGGGTCCAGACGCGAAAGGCTTCGGGGCAGGTCGGTCAGCGCGATGATGTAGTAAGTCTCCACGCGGTCGAGCGCCTCTTTCACCTGCGGGACGCTGTCGACTTCATTGCCGTACTTCGCTTTGGCCAGGGCTTGCTTCACGGGCTTGGCGCTTTGCCAACGGATGATCGAGGTCACGGAAGGACCAGGCATTGTCGCCGTTCCTGAGGCGCCGCCGGCGCCTCGATCCGCCGTGCCGCCCCCAGCCATCGCTCCGCCGCCAGCACCGCCGGCCGCTTCTCCGCCCGTATCCATGCCGCCGCCAACACCGCCGGCGCCACGGCCGCCACGCGTCCTTCCCATGCCTCCT
Organism: uncultured Acidobacteriota bacterium; assembly: GCA_964410045.1. Lineage (GTDB taxonomy): Bacteria > Acidobacteriota > Terriglobia > JAJPHL01 > JAJPHL01 > CAYPHP01. The sequence continues at coordinate 2,594 of CAYPHP010000695.1, forward strand.
CCACCGCCTCCGCCAGCCGTCGGTGGACCCAAGATCACGGACACCGACTTGGCCCATGGAGAATTCTTCAGTACGCGCTCGACGTCCTTTTCAGACCACTGCTGAAACGGCTTCTTGTCCCAAGGGTCGCTGGCGGCGAGCGCCAAGGCCAGCCCCAACAGGGCCAGGCCGGAGAGTAAGATTGCTTTTCTCATGAAGAAATCATACTCCTAAATCATCCGTTGGCCTTGACGTACTCCTGCAAAGCGCCCAGGAAACGGTCCAGATCGGCCGGCGAATGGTAGATGTGCGTGGAAAGGCGCAAGCGCGTGGCCGACGTGCCGCGGATGCGGATGCGATGTTTCTGGTACATCCA
>CAYPHP010000696.1:0-2947 GCA_964410045.1 uncultured Acidobacteriota bacterium
CCATCGATGGTGATCCCCCCGGGAAGCGCGGCGGCGTCGATGGTGAGCCGCTTGTTGATCAGGATTTCCCCGCTGGTGAGCACGATGGTCTGGCCGGAAAGGGCGGGATCGAACCGGATGGTTTCCGGGAAGACAAACGTCCCCGCGCTCAACACCGCCTGTCGCAGCGAACCGGGGCCGGCATCGTTGGTGTTGTTGACGAGGATGACGTTCGAGTCCAGCCGGACATGGTCGAAATGACTGCGCCCATTCCCGCCGGCGGTGAGTCGGATGCGAATCGGATGTCCCACCAGCTGGGGATAATCAAAGGTATCCAACAACAACTCCCGTTCGACAAAGGAATTGGGCGGGAGGCCCGAAGCGTTGTAGGTGCCCACGGGGTGACCGATTCCCGGGTTGGTGGCGGAGAGGAGCTCAAACACGGAGCTGTTGCCGGCGACGGTCCAGCCCGCCCGGTTGCCCACCGCGACCCGGAGGCGATAAACCTGATCGGCCTGGAAGGTGGTTCCCAGATCCTGCCAGACTTCCCGGCCCTGCAGAATGCCCAGGTGTTGATTACCGTCGGCCGCAAATCCGGTGATGTGCTCGATGAATCGGTCGGTATCTCCGCCAGGCGCGCCGGCCCAGCCTTGGACATTGTAGGTAAAGGTGCCGACAGGCAAAGCCGGCGACTCAAAGCTCGGGTTGTTCAGGACAAACTGGGCGCCGGCCGGGTGCGTTCCACCGGCCACAACCAACAGGCCGGCCAACGTAGCAGCCAAAGATCGCAGGTGAGTAAGGAAGCTGTGTTTCATGATTCGGTGGGTGTGGGTTGTTTCGGTTGAAGGTCACTTCTCGGCTGACTTCTTTGCGCCGTAGTCCCGCCAGAACTGCTCTGCCGTCTGGTCGGGCTCCCAGATAAAATCCGAATGTAGGCCCGACCAAACAGAGACCTCTTGAAAGCCGAGTCGCCGGAGCTGGGGAAAGTCGCGGAGGAATTCGAAGTCCTTCGCCTTGGGTGGGAGCGTGAGTTCCCGCAGACTGGTGGTCTTCGACAAAGGCGACAGATCGGTGATTCCCGGACAGACATGCAGCCGTATCGCTTCCAGCGGCATCCCACGCAGCACCGTCAGGTTGGTGACCTGAGTGGCGGTAAGGTTCAAACGTTCTAGACGCATTCCCTCCAACGGCCTCAGATCGCTGACCGGCGCGAAGTACATGTGGAGCTGGCGGAGGGGCATGCCACGCAACGGCGTCAGGTCGGCCACCTTGGTGTGCCCGACATTGAGGCTGCTGATGGGAGCGCCTCGCAGCAATTCCAGATCGCTGATCGGTTCGCCGTCCAGGTTCACTTCCCAGGTGCCGTCTTCCAGCTGCCTGAGGATCCGAGGCTGGATACCCGCATTCAGCAGTGTGTGAATCCAGCGGTTGGCGTCGAACGCCCGCCAGAATTCCTCGGGCGTCGTGGCGGGAACGAAAGGAGGGATACGGGCGATTTCAAAACCGAGCCTTTGGATTCTCGGCAGCTTGCGGAGCGCCTCGACATTGCGGGCCATCGGCACGGCCAGATACTCGAGCGTGGGAATCTCGGCGAGGACGGAGACATCCTCCACGTTTGCGCAATGGTCGAGGAAGAGACCCCGGAGAGGCAGGTCCTTCAGCGGCGTCAGGTCGGTAACTTGGGTGCCTCCGAGATAGAGCATCTTGATTCCTTTTCCGCGTAACGGACTCAGGTCGGTGATGGGATTCTCGGGAACATTGAGATGTTCCAGCGGCATTTCACGCAGCGGCGTGAGATCGGAGATGCTGCAGCCGATAAGGGAAAGCTCGCGGATGGGAACGCCCTGGAGAACGGAAAGATCGCGAATGGGTTCTCTCTTGATCTCCAGCCCGTAGTTTCCGTCAGAGAGCCGGGACAAGGAAAACTTGAGCCCCTCGGCGCGCAGCGCCGGCAGGAAGGCCTGTTCACGATCCCAGTTGCGCCAGAAATCGTCCTTCGACTGGGTGGTGTTGATCGACCACCAGGTTGTCTCCCGGTGCTCGGACTCGATGTTCCGCAGGGCCGGGTGTTGGCGCAGAGCGGCGATGGCGGTGAAATCCTCCTCCGGCAAACTGCGGTAACTTTGCGGCAGCACCAGCAGGTCGAGCGACTTCAGGGTGGGCAGCACCGCATAGCCGCGCGCTTCATTGCAGCCGAGGAGCGACAGTTCCTTCACGGTCGAGTCGCGGAGGAAGGAAAGGTCGCGCAGCGGTGAGCCTTGCAGGAAACACTTCTCCAGGGGCGCACCGGCGAGCGGCAAATAATCGATGGCGGGAGTTTCCGAAGCGTTGAACCAGGTCAGCGGCATGCCGGCGAGCGGCGACAGGTCAGCGACGCGGGTGCTGCGCAGGTTGAGCTTTTCCAGACGCATCCCGAGCAAAGGCGAAAGGTCGGAAATCTGGGTGATGCTGAGGTCCAGATCGTTCAGTCGGAGTTCACTGAGAGGCGTCAGATCGAGCGCAGGGGTGAAGTAAAGGTTGAGCTTCCGCAGGGTGCTCATGGCGCGCAACGGTCCGAGGTCCGCCACACTGGTCGCGCCGAGATTGAGTTCGATCAGGGCAATGTCAGCCAGGGGAGAGAGATCGGTCAGGCTCTGGCAGCCGTAAACACTCAGCACCGCGAGCGGTGCACCGACCAGCGGTGACAGGTCAGTGACCTTGGTGTTGCTGAGGTCGAGCGCGAGCCGTCCGTCCTCGCGAACGGAGAGGCGTTGCTCAAGTGGCTTTTCCGGAGAAATGGGGAGGGCTTCCAGCCGCGCCAGCCAGTAGTCCTTGAGCACCTGACTTTGTTCGCCGAGCAACCTCGCCACGGGCATCAGTTCCGCCGCCGGACGTTGCTGTTGTTCCATCGCGAGGAGCAACTTTGCGAGGCTTTCGCGAGGAAGCTGTCCTCCGGTACCGCGGGTGTTTGCCAGCTCCTCGCTGAGTT
>CAYPHP010000697.1:0-347 GCA_964410045.1 uncultured Acidobacteriota bacterium
TGAGCGAATCCGTGGACTCCGTGTAATCCGTGGTTTCGGTGTTACTTCAGGATGCGCCACAAGCTGACGAAGTCGTCCGTCCATAGCAGAGGCGGCTTGTCTTCCTTGGTGAACGGATCGATCATCAGGGAAACCTCGTGTGTCCGCAGGAACTGCTGATTGGCGGTCACCAGGATCCACGTCGCCGAATAGACGCCCTTGCTGTCTTCGCGGTCGGAATCGATACGCACCGCCTGCCAGCCCAGCCGCTGGGCCAGCGCCCGGACCACCGGAGCCAGATCCAGGAAGCGATTGGAGATGTGGATCGCCAGGATGCCGTCGGGCTTCAGGTGACGCTTGTAGACGTC
>CAYPHP010000697.1:357-2936 GCA_964410045.1 uncultured Acidobacteriota bacterium
GGTCCAGTCCTTCGGGTCCTTGAGCTTGGGCTCCTTGGGCGCGGGCAGACTGGAAGCGGCGACGGCGACCTTGCCGAAGGTGACTCTGCGACCGCTCGGTGTGTGCGTGATCACGCCCTTGTGCACGGTGCACTCCGCGGTCAGCAGATGGCTGGGGATGGCGTCGCTGGAAAACGCGTCCACGGCGATTACATCCAGGTGCTGCAACTCGCCCTGGGCGGCCTCTTGTTCCATCCGCACGCGGGCATCGCCCATGTCGATTTCCACGCGGGCCTTGCTGTCCATCCGGTAAGTGAAAAAGCTCTTGGAAAGCTCTTCCACAATCGGATTGATCTCGTAAAAGCGGAAGGTGTCGCCCGGCCGGCCGTGGACCGCGATGCTGCCCGTGCCTAGCCCGATCACGGCCGCGCGGATCGCCCCGTTGCCCGTCCGCCGCGCCGGATGATGGTTCAGCGCCAGACCCGCGCCGCTTTCCGGACCGTAGTAGGAAGTCGGCCAAGTTCGCTTATCGGCATCCAGGTATTGGAACCCATGCAGCGTTCCGCCGTGGCTCAGCGAGTAGTATGTGCCTACCTCGTCGCTGTGCTCGCTCACCCGCAGGATGCCGTAGAAGTTGCGTTGCGTGCGGATGGACGTGTAGCCGCGTCCGTAGGCGGCGGCCACCAGCGAGAACATCGTCACCGCCAGCAGTCCGGTCATCGGAGCGGCCACCCAGAAGGGCCGGCCTTCGAAATCCTGCCAGGCGCGGCTACGCCACCAGCCGACCAGCGTCAGCGCGCCGCACAACGCCAGTCCCAGGTGATACTCGCGATTCTCCACCAGCATCCGCGGAGCCGCCACCGCCACCAGGATTCCGCCGATCGCCCCGCCCACCGCGATCAGCAGGTAGAACAGCGTCAGGTGGCGCGGATGCGGCTTGGAGCGGACCAGCTCGCCGAAGCAGCACATGCATCCGGCCAGCAGGGTCACCGTGTAGAGCGGAATATGCTGCCAAAGCGGTGCTTCCAGTCCTTTCACCAGGACCTTGCAGGTGAAAGGCACGGCCAGGGCGAACAGCAGCCCGTACCAGCGGCGGCTGTACCAGGCGTCGCGCTCGAAGCAGACGATGAACGCCAGCAGATAAATGCCCAGCGGCAGGATCCACAGGAACGGCACCACGGCCACTTCCTGACACATCTGGCTGGTGGTGGACAGCAGCAGGATGGATCCGCAGGCCGAAAGACCCAGCCAAAAAAGCAGCGTGCCCCAGTCGGGCGGCGCGCTTTCCGCAACCGCTTCGCCGGACTCGGGAACGGCCGCCGTCGCCCGCAGCATGCTGATCCGCCAGGCGCACCATGCGCACAGCGCGGCAAACAGGCCATAGCTCCACGACCACATGTTCACCTGGTTGCCCAGCCGCAAGTAGGGCTCCACGGCCACCGGATAAGTCAACAAAGCCAGGAACGATCCGGCATTCGACAGCGCGTACAGGCGGTAGGGCGAGCGTCCCGGCAGGCTGACGCTGAACCAGCGCTGTAACAACGGTCCGGTGGCCGACAGCAGGAAGTAGGGCATGCCCACCGTGGCCAGCAGCAGCAGCAGAATCCGGGCCGTGGGATCTCCCGCCGACAGCGGCTTCCAACTGGGCTCGGGAACGATCGGCAGTAGCATCAGCGACGCCGCCAGCAGCGCCGCATGCACCCAGCCCTGGACCCGCAGCGAGAACCAGGTGCTGGTGACGTGCGCGTACAGGTACCCGCCCAGCAACAGGAGTTGGAAGAACAGCAGGCAGGCGGTCCAGACCGCGGGTCCGCCTCCGAACCACGGCAGGATGTACTTGCCCATCAGCGGCTGGACCTGGAACAGCAGGAAGGCGCTGAGGAAGATGGTTAAGGGGTACAAGAGCATGGTTCAGCCAAACTGGAACAAGGTACCAAGTGTAGGGGCCGGACGGCGAAAAGGCAAAAGCAAAAACTTATTCGGCTTCGCTCTTGTCCTCCATGGGAAAGAAGTCATAGAATTTTCATGTGCCCAACCAAGCCGCCAATAAACTCGTATTCCGGCTCGCCGCGCTGGTCCTGGCCGCGAGCCTTCTGTGGTTGCCGGGCTGCGGCGGAAGTCCGCCGGAAGATGCCGCCAAGGGCGCCGCATCCACCACCGGAACGGCCCGGCCTCTGTACGCCTACGCCCAGATGAACGATCTGCGCGTGGCGCCCCAACTGGGGATGGGCTTCTACGCCATCGAGGAAGGCGGATGGCGCTGGATGGCCAAGGAAGGACGGCTGATGCTGCGGGCGCCCGAAAGCCCCAAGGCGCAGTTTGAAGTCCGTCTGACCTTGCCCAAGGGACAGGTGTCGTCGCTGGGCGCGATGACCTTCTCCGTGCTGTTCAACGACAAGCCTTTTGCCGAGACCACCTATTCCGCAGACGGCGATTACACCTTCACCAAAGACGTTCCGCCGGGAGCGCTGACCCAGGCTCCGGTGCATGTGACCTTGCGCTGGAACAAGGCGCGTCCTCCGGCTCCCGGCGGCGACGCCCGCGAGTTGGCGGCCGTGATCGTCGGCGTCGGCTTCAAGTAACGTGTGGCGAACCGAATG
>CAYPHP010000698.1:0-2359 GCA_964410045.1 uncultured Acidobacteriota bacterium
TCATCAACGCCTATTGCATCGTCGGCGGCGACAGCGACTTCATGGCCCTGGTGGAGAAACTGAAGCTCTACAACAAGGCCGTGTTCATCATCGGCGGACGAGGATTCACCTCCACCATCCTGCAGAAGAACTGCCGCGAGTTCATTGCTTACGAAAACCTGCTGGGCGACTCCGCGCCAACTCCGGTGGCCGCCGCCGCTCCCATCCGGCCTTCGAGCCGGGGACGCTCCCGGCGGGGCGGGGCGCCGCGGGCCACGCCGCGCGAACCGCAGAAAGAGCGCGAAGAAGTCCTGCCGCTCTCGAATGCCCTGCCTCTTCTGGGGCGGGCGCTCAAGGTGCTGGCCGGACGCGAACACGAGCCGCTCCTCGGGCTGGTGAAGAGCACCATGATACAGCTCGACTCCACGTTCACCGAGCGCGACTACGGGGTCAGCTCGTTCCTGGATTTCGCCAAGAAGCTGGCCGGTGACGGGCTGATCCGCCTGGACCGCCAGAATGGAAACTACCTGGTGGCGGGAATCGAAGGCGAGCAGCCGGTCACGGCCCAGCCAAAAGAAAGCCGCGAAGACGTGGCCCTGAATGTGCTCCGCGAAGTCCTGCTGGAAGCCGCCCAACGGGGCCGCCGGGAATTCCACATCCATGGGCTGAAGCAGTTCGTCAGCAAGCTGCGCCCCGGATTCGACGAGCGCAAGTACGGCTTCAAGCAGTTCTCGGCGCTGATGAACCTGGCGCACGACCGCGGCCTGGTGTCCATCGCTCCGGATGAGCGCGGCGCGATGCGGGTCCGCACGATCGTCGAGCCGCCGCCCGCCGGAGAAATTCCGGTGGATCAGGAACTTCTGCCGCCGCCCGTGGAAGCAGCGACTGTCGAAGCTACGTCGAGTGACATGCCCGCGGAGGAAGCCTCCGCGACGCCCACGATCGCCGATCCCGAGCCCGACGCGGCCCCGGCTGAGCCCGCTCCCAAGCGCCGGCGCAAGGCGGCATCCGGAACCAACGCCAAGCCGCGTGCCCCAAGGAAGAAGAAAGCTCCCGCTTCCTAAGAGATCATTGCCACCGAGGCACAGAGAACACCGAGAAAACCCAAACCGTTGGGGGCTCGGTGACCTCGGTGTCTCGGTGGCACTACCGGAAGGCCACTCCGAAGCGGAACTGCCAGAAATTCACCGTGGGGTTCGGTTGCACGTGGTCGCGAAACTCCACTCGCAGCCCGACGCCTTTCCGAAACCACCAGTGAACGCCCCCGCCGAAGTTGACCAGGTTCGCTGATCCGTTGCGGAAGAAGAGGCTGTAGCCGGACGTCACAAACGGGACCAGCTTCTCATCACGCCGGAAATGATATGACCCGTTGGCAGAGAACACGCCGAATCCCTCTCCCATGTTGCGCGCCGGACCCATAAAGCCGATCTCCGCCCCGGCGCCGAGTCCTTTGTAGAGTAGTCCTTCGCCACCGCCGCCAAAGTGCAGCGTAGCCGCGCCGCCGCGTTCGACCGCCCCCGGCGCTGCGAAAATGTAACCGTGCCCACGGTTCTGGGCTGTCGCGAATTGCGGCAGCAGGATCGGCAGAATGACGAGGATGAACGCTCGAATGAGCTTTGTCCGCATAGTGGAACCTCCACGGCGCAAGAGGCAATTGGGGGTCCATCCGAGAGTCGTTGAAAGACCAGGGGAAGAACGGCCCTGACCCCTCGGCAGGTGAAAGTGCAAGGTGACAGTGACAGAACAAAGCGCGGGGGGTATAATCCTCCCCTATCGCTTCCCTGGGGGGTCAGTCCATGCGTGGAAGAAACGTGTGGCAGTTGGGTCTGGGTTTGGTACTGGGCGCGTTGATGAGCTTGGGGGCTCAAGACGCCAGTCCAGCGGCGCTGCTGCAACAAGCGCGAGGTCAGCAGACGGCCGGTGATTGGGGCAAGGCGAAAGCCACACTGTCCCAGGCGGTCCAACAATTTCCGCAAGACGCTGAAGTGGCCCAAAGCTATGCCCGGCTGCTGGACGCATCCGGAGATCCGGGGCGCATCGCGGCCTACGAGCGACTGGCGACGCTGCTGAAGGAACGCGGTCAGGACGACCGCGCCGCGCGGCGGCGCCTGGCCATGCTGCACCTCGAGGCCGGCAACCGCGCCGCGGCTGCCGCCACGGGGATCCTTACGCTGCCGAATGTTGCAGCTCCGGCGGCGCCCGCGACCATCCACTTTCCGGGACCGCTGAATGCTTTCCGGCGGATGGCGGCCATCTCCTCGCAAACCCGCAACGAAGATCTGATGGCGGCGCTCTCCCGCAACGTCTTTACCCTGGGCTTCCATTATTCCCAGCGGCTGAACAAGACGTCTCCCACCGAGTACCTGATCCTGCTGACCCG
>CAYPHP010000698.1:2369-2935 GCA_964410045.1 uncultured Acidobacteriota bacterium
CCCGCTACGTCGAGATGGCCCGCGACCTGGAGAAGATGGCCGGGCCCGACGGCGTGCTGCATGTGGCTTCGTGCAAGGAGGCCGGACCGCTCTTGAAGACTCTGGGATTCCGTCCGCGCAAAGGGAACTGCGGATTGGACGTGGTGCTCGAAACCGACGATCCCAATCAGGCGTTCCTGACCATCGATTCCGGTTTCCCACTGGCCGAGATGGAAGCCGCTTTCCGCAGCGGGAAGCCCTTCAGCCACCCGGTCCGCGGCGCGGATTTCCCGATCCTGTTTACCCTGGATTCCTGGTTCGACAAGGCCCGTGATCCGCTGGATCAACTCCTGGAGGGCAAGGAAACGGCGCGGCTTTACTACGCCGTCTCGCGCCTGGATCGTACGACCGCCGAAACGCTGCGACAAGCGCCGGGCCTGGATAAGCTGCGGGAAATCGCGCCGACGCTGGACTTTTACGGCAACGCCTTCACCGTGGTCAACGGGCGCGTGGTCATGCCGGGCGGTCCGGAGCGGCAGGCGATGTGGGCGAAGATGGTGGGCGCCGATCCCTCCAATCCCGGCGCG
>CAYPHP010000699.1:0-2931 GCA_964410045.1 uncultured Acidobacteriota bacterium
GACTTCCAAATTGCTCCGGTACCGACCGTGGGCTGCCCTGGGACCTGACGGTTGCTGACGAAAACAAGCTGCCTGCCATCGGGCGACCAGGTGGCGGTCAGGTTCTGGAAAGAGTCCGCCAGGAGCGGCTCAGCGGAGCCGCCGCTCGCGAGCACCGTCCACAGCCCAAGCCGCGTTCCTGTGCCGCTCGAGGTAAAGAGAATGCGGCCATCCGAAGGAGACCACTGAGGATTCACATTGATGGGTGACTCAGTCGCGAGAGGCCGCGCTTCGGCGCCATCAGAGCGGGCTACCCATATGTGGAGTTGGCCGCCGGTGTCGCGGGTGAATGCCAGCTGCATTCCGTCGGGTGACCATGCCGGCTCGGAGTCGTAGTTCGGTCCGCTGGTGATTTGAATCGCGGGTCCGCCTCGAACATCGACCGTCCACAGGCTTCCGTACATTGAGAAGGCGATCCTTTTGCCATCGGGCGACCAGGCAGGCGACCAAGGTCCAGTGGTCACCGGAGGCAGGAAGATGCTCTCCATGTACATTTGCCCGCCGCCGCGGGCGGCTCCCAGATTCCTGTAGTAGGCGGATGGAATTTGCGGGTCATGAGAGAGAACCGGAAGGATCGAAACGAGTACCACGCAAAGAGTTGCCGCCAACAACACCCCTACCTTCGCCCGGTGGCCCAGCATAGCCCCGCCAAGCTAGCCCAGTTGAGCGAGTGGTTCAATAGAGTCCAGGTGAGCAAACAATGAGTTGCGGGTGAGGGCGGTATCAGATTCACTGCTCGTGGCTTATCCATCCCCAACTTCGCGCGCGCGGTTGGGGCTTCCCAAGGCAATAGCCCCTGCGTTGGGTCGAGGTGGCCAACCAAGCTTGCCCGGCCCGTAGGACATCGACTGGCCGGCGGGACGTCGGATCGGACCGTCGAGCGGGAATCGCAAAGCTTCGCAGTCGCGGAAACGCGGGTGACGAATCTCTGCGGTGGGTCGCAGTTTCAACCAGAGGCCGAATCTGGCGGCCAAAGACTGTGCCCCATTTTGTGCCCCACTTGCTTCACAAACGGTAGTTTTGCCGAGCTATGATCCGGCTTCTGACTTCGGCCTAAGCTATTCATAGGTAGTCACTTAGCGCACGTCATCACAGCCAGTCACAAGTGCCGGCGCCGCTACTGTTAACCGGAGGGTTGTAGGTTCGAATCCTACCCGAGGAGCCAATTCATTCTCCTGCAAGATTTCGGTCCGGTCTGAACCGCAAGCCGCGCGCCCCGGCGACGTTTGCCGCAGGCTATCTCGCCCGTCTCTGTCAGATAGCACTTCGAGGACAATTCGACTTCGCGCCCACTGACATGGCCCAAGCGAAACCTGATCTCCACCGGACCGCTCAGACTGGGTCACATCGCAAGTTGGACCGCGCGACTTCGCTTCGGTCTGCCAGCCACTCCTGTTGACATAGAGTACTTGGCGCGGTAAAGTCAACGCGACAGGAGGAGACGTGGCGCGGAATCGGCTTGGGATCGGGTGCATTCTCGTGCCTATCGGCCTGCTGGTGGTATCGATTGCGGGTACGCGGGTGTACATGAACGTCCTGCCCTCGGCGCTGCACCCGGACCCTCAAGTGATCCCGTCGGTGACGTATGCAGAACCATCCCCGCGATGGTCCGAGGCGGTGAGCCGTGCGCGGCACAGCATACGGGCCAGCCTCGCCGAGCAGAACCTGCCAGGGTTATCGCTAGCGGTCGGCGTGGGCGGCAACATGGTGTGGGCCGAAGGCTTCGGCTGGGCGCACATCGAGACGCGCATGCCCGTCACGCCGGATACCCGGTTCCGGATCGGAACAGCCTCCACGGTGCTCACTTCCGCCGCCGCCGGCGTGCTTCTGGAGAAGGGCCGGCTGAGACTCGACGACGAGATTCAGACCTACGTCCCTCAGTTTCCGAGGAAGCGATGGTCCGTGACGCTGCGGCAGTTGATGGCGCACGTGGGGGGTGTGGGGACCGATGGCGGAGACGAGGGGCCACTGTTCCCTAACCGCTGCGAGCGGCTCGCCGAAGCGCTGGAGCACTTCGCAGAAGATGAACTGCTGTTTGAGCCGGGGACGCAGTACCGGCATTCGAAGTACGGCTGGATACTGGTGAGCGCCGCGGTGGAAGCCGCGGCGGCCCAGCCGTTCCTCGCGTTTATGCAGCAGCAGATCTTCCTCCCGCTGGGAATGAACCAAACAGGCGCCGAGTCCGCGAAGGAAGAGAACCCGGAACGGGTGGGCGAGCCGGCCGAGGACGCGCCGTTCCTCACGCTCACACACCAGTTGATCTTGAAACCGCTGGGGGTGAGCCGAACGAAGGCCAGGCCCGCGACGGAGCCAGCGACGGCCTACGCACCAGGGTGGGGTCGCGATCCCCAAGTTCGCTACGGCCTGCACGTCATGGCCGCGCTTAACCTCTCCTGCTATGCGGGGTCCATGGCATTCCTTTCCACCCCGTCCGACCTGGTGCGCTTTGGACTGGCGATCCAACGCGGCACACTGCTGCAGCCGGCCACCGTGCGATTACTCCAGACATCTCAGCAACTGGCGTCCGGGCAGAAGACCGATCGCGGTCTGGGCTGGGACCTCCACACCGTCACGCTGGCAGGTAAACCCACGCAGGCGGCCGGCCTCGACGGCGAGTTGCAGGGCCAGAGGGTGGGGTCGTTGATGATGTTTCACGAGGCCGGGATCGTGGTGGCCGTGATGTCGAACATCTCGCACGCGGATACGCCGGCTCTGGCGCTGAAAGTCGCGGAGGCGTTCGCCGAGGCGGCGCCGAGAGATGAGAAGGCAGGCCAAACAGCGCGCGGAGGAATCAATCGCTAATGTGATTGCCGGTCCGGTACGGCGGGTCGGCCGTGACAAAATTCCAATCTGATCTTGATCGGCGGTACTCTTGCGTGATGCGACCCCTTC
>CAYPHP010000700.1:0-2931 GCA_964410045.1 uncultured Acidobacteriota bacterium
CGACATGTCCTGGACCAAGCGGGTGAAGAGTCCGTCGGACATCCTCAAAAAAGGCGAGTTCGTCGAGGCCGTCGTGCTGAAGGTGGACGGTCCGGGCCGGCGGCTGGCTCTTGGGCTCAAACAGACCTTCGGTAATCCTTGGGACACCATTGCCGAGCGTTATCCCGTGGGCAAGGTTGTGGAAGGCAAGGTCACGCGGCTGGCCACGTTTGGCGCGTTCGTCGAGGTGGAAGAAGGCATTGAGGGCATGATCCACGTCTCCGAATTCACGCACGAGCGGCGCGTGGAGCATCCCAGCGAGATGGTGAAGATCGGAGCGACGGTGCGCGCTGTGGTCCTGGCCGCCGACAGCGAGAACAAGCGGCTGAAGCTGGGCATGAAGCAGCTTGAAGCGACCACTGCCGACGAGTTCCTTACCGAACACAAGGCCGGCGACCGCGTTAGCGGCCGGGTCCTGAAGATCGCCGGCAGGAAGGCCACGATCCAGTTGGGAGAAGGCGTGGAAGGAACGTGCGCCGTGGCGGAGTCCGCGGCTGCGGTCGCGGGCACCATGGCCGCCGCGCTGGCGGCTGCTTGGAAGAGCGGCCCGGCCGCCGCGCCTGCGGGTCCCGAGCCGCTGAAGGAAGGTCAGTTGCGGACGTTCACCATCCTCAGCCTGGACGCCCCGAGCCGGCGGATCGAACTCGCCGTCGCCTGAGATGCTTCTCGTCGTTGTCATCGTGAGTCTGGCTGCGGCCCTGGATTTTCCTTCGGAGTCGCGGCTGCCATCGGCGGAAGAATCCAGAAGCATCCTGAAAGCTGCATCCCGCCCCGCAACTGTGACGCGGGTCCTGCCCGGAAAGTTCACCCAGCCCGATCTTCCCGAGTTGATGGCCGACCTCGATGGAACCGAACCGCACGCCCTGAGCTTCGGAGGCAGCGTACTCCTGCGTCAGGTGAAAGGGGAGTGGCGCTTCGTGCGCTACGCGGCGGGATTCCGCTCGACCGAGTGCCGCAAGTTCCCGAGAACCGACGGAACTGATCTGTTGCTCTGCCACGGCGGGCACACCGCGATGGGAGAGAACAGCACATACCTGTTCAGCTATGACTGGAAGCGGGTGAAGGGTCCGAAGACCATCCTTCTCCAGGCGAGAAGTGACCGGGCGAAGTTTGAGCGCTTCGAGATTGCTGACGCCAACAGCGACGGCTTGCCCGACCTGCGAGTGACCGTCCAGGCTGGCAAACCGATGCTCGTCGACTTCCTGTTTGACGGGAAAGGCTTCCGCGTTTCGCCGGCGACGGCCGCGGTTAAGCGAAAGTTGGACGCCCTGTCCGGTGGTGGGAAGTAAAACAGTCCGCAGATAGCGCAGATTACGCAGATCGGCGAAATCTGCGGAATCTGTGGACTGTTCTCACTCCCACTTCCAATCCTTGTACTTCTCCCGCATGGTCAGCTTCTGCAGTTTTCCTGTGGACGTATGCGGTAGTTCGTCCACGAAGACGATGGCTTCCGGAAGCTGCCACTTGGCGAAGCGCTGGGCGAGGAAGTCGCGAAGTTCGTCCGGAGAAGGCGTCGCGCCGTCCTTCAGGACCACCAGCGCCAGCGGACGCTCGACCCATTTCGGATGAGCCACGGCGATCACGGCAGCTTCCTTCACCGCGGGATGGCCGACCAGCGCGTTTTCCAGGTCCACGGAACTGATCCACTCGCCGCCCGACTTGATCAGGTCCTTCGTTCGGTCGGCGATCTTTACGTAACCATGGGAATCAATGCTGACCACGTCGCCGGTGTGGAACCAGCCGTCGTCGGTCCAACGGTCGGCGCTCTCGGGATAGTTGAAGTAGCTACCGGCGACCCACGGGCCGCGCACTTGCAGTTCGCCGAGCGACTGAGCGTCCCAAGCGGTCTCACCACCGTCGCCGACCACGCGCGTTTCCACAAACGGAAGCGGCACACCCTGCTTGGCGCGCTGTGCGTACTTCTCGTCGTCGCTCCAGCCGGTCATGGACGGGTGCAGATGGCAGACGGTGGCTACTGGCGTGGTCTCGGTCATGCCCCAGAGATGGATCACGTGAATCCCAAGGCGATCGAATCGGCGGAAGATTGACTCCGGACAGGCCGATCCGGCCACGACGATGCGCAGGCCGGGAGCAAGTTTCCAGCGCCCGGCGTCCTTCTCGAGTTGATCGAGCACAGCCAGCCAGATGGTGGGCACGCCGCAGGTCAAGGTCACTTGCTCGCTCTCAAACAACGTCAGCAGACCCTCGGCGGACAGGTCCGGACCAGGGAAGACCAGCTTGGCTCCCAGCATCACCGCGGCACGAATCAACGCCCCGGTTTTGTGAATATGCATGAATTCCAATTCCGGAAGACTGAGCATCTTGCCGACGCTATCCAAATCAAAGGCTTGCCCGCCCGCCATGCCGCGTGAACCGGAGGCCAACGCCAATTGCGCAATCATCTCCAATTGCGTTTCCGCGGCGTCAGCGATACGCTTTTCCGCTAATAACTCAAACGCAAGGGTTTGCAGGCTATCTCCGGTCAATAACGCCGTCGCTTCATCGAATTCAACATGGCAAGTCGGCTTGCCGCGACGCAAGATATCATCATCCATGCATGGCAAATCATCATGCACCAATGAATACGCATGGATCAGCTCCACCGCCGCAGCCACGATCGTGACGCGCTCGACATCCGCTACCGCCAGCTCTCCGGCTGCGAATGATAATAACGGCCGGACCCGTTTGCCGCCTCCCAGCACGGAATAGCGCATGGCCTTATGCAGACGTTCGGGAACACAATCCGAGGCCGGTAATCTTGCTTCCAGAAAGGCTTCAATCCGCGCCTGACAGTTGCTGGCCCAGTTTTGAAAATCATTGTTCATCGCTATCCGATTTTGATAAATTTTTTAACATGCCGGATTCTAATACCCGCACTTGCTGTTGCGCATC
>CAYPHP010000701.1:0-2927 GCA_964410045.1 uncultured Acidobacteriota bacterium
GACACGGCTTTCCCGACGTGCGCCGGAGCGCTGCCCCGCTGGAGGAGCGCCAGCGTGACGGCGGTGCCGTCGCTGCAGCGCAGGACGAGGTGGTTCCCGAGGAGGTCCGGCGCCGCTCCACCAGCCGTAGATTCCCGCGGGCCGTCCGGAGCGCCGTCGGACGCGGCCTCGACCAGCGCGTCGCAGGGACTCACGACTTCGGCGCCGAAGACCGCGTACCGCGCGGGATCGTCCGGCGCGATGCCCCTCGCGCGCATGCCCGCGCCGTTCAGCGCGACCAGGTCGACGCCGTAACGCTGCGCAGGGTCCTGAAAGTGGATGTTCGATGCCGGCGTGCTTCCGCCGTGGGATAAGACCTTGGCCACCCGGCGTTTCATACTGGTGATGCGAGGGGGGTTGGGCAACCAGCTCTTCCAGTACGCCGCGGCGCGGGCGCTCTCGGCCAGGCTGGGGGCGGAACTCGTCATCGACAGCCACACCGGCTTTGCCGGCGACACGTTTGGACGCAAGTACGAACTAGGCGAATTGAGACTCGCGGCGCCGCTTCTGGACGCGGAGGAAGCCGCTCGGGTGAAACGTCATCATTGGGTCCAGGGACACCTTCGATGGCGGGTCGAGCAGGTGTATTTCCGGTGCTTCAACTCTCTGCACATGCCTCACTGGGATTGGCGTTTTATCGACATATTCCGCGACATTTACACATCCGAATATCTTCAAAGCTATCGCTTCTTTCAGGACATGGGCCAAGCCTTGCGCCAGGAGCTGACCTTGTCGCGCGACCTGCCGCCCGCCGTTACTCGCATGGCGGACTCGATTCGCGGCTGTTCCGCGGCTTCGGTGCATTTTCGGAGTCCGCACGCTCTGTCAGCGGACGGCCGCGTCGTGGCCCCGGCCTTGCTCAACGCAACCCTGGATGGGAGTTATTACCGAATCGCCGTGGACAAGCTCGCGGCCAGGTCGCCCGAGAGCCGCTTCTTCCTGTTTTCAGACGATCCTCATGCTGAAGAACGATGGGCGGCCGCAACCGGCTCGAGCGTCACCACCGTCCGCGTCGCCACGGGAGAAGCCCT
This sequence comes from uncultured Acidobacteriota bacterium, assembly GCA_964410045.1. Classification (GTDB taxonomy): domain Bacteria; phylum Acidobacteriota; class Terriglobia; order JAJPHL01; family JAJPHL01; genus CAYPHP01. Next base: position 1,071 of record CAYPHP010000701.1, read on the forward strand.
CCTGGACCTGTATCTCATGAGCCTTTGCCGGCATAACATCATCGCCAACAGCACATTCAGTTGGTGGGGCGCCTGGCTGAATCCAGCGGCGGACAAGATGGTCTACGCTCCGGCGCGCTGGTATACCGGCCCAGCCATGGCCGACTTCTACCCGCCGGATTGGGTTGTCATATAGAGCATGACGCCGCTGGTCAGCATCGGGATGCCGGTTTTCAATTGCGCCCGGACCGTGGGATCCTCCATCCGGTCCATCCTGGCGCAAACGTACGAGAACTGGGAACTGCTGGTTCCCGACGACGGATCTACCGACTCAACGCTGGAGGTGATTTCTTCCTTCGGCGATCCGCGGATCATCGTGGGGTCGGATGGCTTGCACAAGTCACTGTCGGCGCGGTTGAACGAGTGCATCCAGGGGGCGCGAGGTACGTACTTCGCTCGTATGGACGGGGATGACGTGGCTTACCCGGAGCGACTGGAACGCCAGGTGCGTTTCTTGTCGGACCACCCCGAGGTCGACCTGGTTGGAGCTTCCGTTCTGGTCTTCGGTCGTGACGGCTGCGTTCTGGGCAAGCGCACTCCTCCGACAGAGCATGCCGCCATCGTCCGCCAGCCTTTGGCCAACTTCCCGATGGCTCATCCCACGTGGCTGGGCAAGCTGGAATGGTTTCGCCGTTTTCTGTACGACCCGAAGGCCCCGCGGACTGAGGATTACGACCTGATGCTCCGCGCTTACCAGGTAAGCCGGTTTGCCAACGTGCCGGAGATCCTGCTTGGTTATCGCGAAGAGCGCTTGAGCCTGAAGAAGAACCTTGAGTCGCGGACCTGGGCGCTCCGTCATGTGGCTAAGAACGAAAAGGGAGCGAGAGGACTGGCCCGGTGGTGTTACGCGGCAGGCTTGATGGCGCCTCGGGCCGCCTTGGAAGCGGTCGCGCTGTTGACCGGACTGAATCACTACCTCTTGCGCCATCGGGCACGGCCGGCGGAAGCAGCCGAGATCCAAAAGTGGGAACAGGTTTGGAAGTCGGTCGTCGACAAGCCGTCGGCCAAAGCCGTCGAGCAAATGACTTAGAAGGAAACGGAGAGAAACGCGTTGAAAGTTCTGGTGACGGGTGGGGCAGGATACATCGGCAGTATCGTCGTCGAGCAACTGGTCGAGGATTCACACTCGGTCGTGGTGTTGGATGACCTGTCGCAGGGGCATCGCGGCGCCATCACCGCGGGCGCTACCCTGGTGCAGGGCGATATCGGCGATCGCGACCTGATTCGCGGACTGATCCAGAGTCACGGCATCGAAGCGGTCATGCACTTTGCGGCCATGACGGTGATCGAGCGCTCCATGACCGACCCGGCTGTGTTCTTTCGCGAGAACGTGGCCAAGGCCCAGGTGCTTCTGGACACCATGCTCGAATGCAAGGTCACGCGTCTGGTGTTCTCCTCCACCGCCGCGGTGTACGGCGAGCCGCAACAGACGCCGATCACTGAGAGCCATCCGGAGTGTCCCATCAATGCCTACGGCGAATCCAAGCTCATGTTTGAGAAGATCCTCCGCTGGTACCACCGGGCCTACGGGCTGAAGTACATCGCGGTCCGGTATTTCAACGCCGCCGGAGCGTCCCGGCGGCTGGGCGAGGATCATTGTCCGGAATCGCACTTGATTCCCATCGTGCTTGACGTGGCGCGCGGAAAAAGGCCGCACGTCTCGGTCTACGGCTCGGACTACGCCACGCCGGACGGATCCTGCTTGCGCGACTACGTCCATGTGCGGGACATTGCCGGCGCTCACTTGCGCGCGCTGGAGAAGATTGATGCCATCGGCCAGGGCGCTTTCAACCTCGGAACCGGCGCCGGACATTCCGT
>CAYPHP010000702.1:0-2920 GCA_964410045.1 uncultured Acidobacteriota bacterium
GCAGCGCAAACTCGATGGCCGCGCGGTCGCTCGATAAGTGCACGGGAATCCTCCCGCCGACGTAGGAAAGCGACGTGCCGATGTTCATGTAGGTGACGCGGAAGTCGATTTTGCGGAACAGCCGCTCGTGGATCAGGTCGGCCATGCCGATGCCTGTGGCGTTGCCTTCCGCCGCCGGAGTCAGGTCCCGCACGTACAGGCGGCGGACGCGTGTGTACCGGGGCAGGTCGCCGAGCGACCCGGCGTGGTCAGGCTCCGGATGCACAGAACGGCCGACTACGCGCGTATCCATGCCCGTGCCGGCGATGTCCTTGCCCATCTCGTCGACTATCAGCAGGTCCAGTTCGTCGAAAGGCAGGCGGGGCCGGATCTCCCGAGCGCGAACTAGCCACTGGCGTTCGTTGCTCTCCATTTCCGCGGCGGTGGTCGCGAACACAGCGGCGGTCTGATGGCGGTCGTTCTCCAGGATGGCCACGCCTCCGAGCACTTTCCCCGACGCCAGCAGCAGACGCGCCGATTCCAGCAGCGCGGTCTCGAAGCCGATGCGCATGGCGGCCATGTGGTAATGGCGCGCGCCGTCGAGCTTGCCCAAGCCCACGGCCAGCATCTTCATCATGCCGCTCTCCACTGGGGCCACGAAGCTGGTGTGCGGCTTGACGCGGTTCACCAGCACGACACGTCCGGCGTCCCACGCCCGGCGATCCATGAACGTTTCGATGCCCGACGGCGTCGTTCCCAGCGACACGGTGTCCATCGCCGAGCGGACCGGCACGCCCATGTGTTCTTCGTCGATGCCGTATTCGGCCAGCAGACCTTGCTGGGCTTCGGCGGTCGCGCCGCCGTGACTGCCCATCGCCGGGACGATGAAGGGTTTCGCCCCGCGCGCCTTCAACCCGTCGACCACCGCGCGGACAATCGCCGCGTAGTTGCTGACTCCCCGGCTGCCGACGCAGACCGCCACCGGCGCGCCTGCGGGAATCTCCCAGGCAACGTCGCGTACGGCGTACCGCGTCGCGTCCGCCGCATCAGCAACAGCCGGGGCGCTGGCTTGGAGAGATCGAATCGGATGGAGCGATGGCCACGGCACCGGGGGCAAACTGCCCGAATCCATGCACACATGATGCCATAGTCGGTGATCGCTTGACGTTCAGGCCGTGGCAGATGGCCGTCGAGTGCGTGTGCGCGTCAGACGAGCCGACCGCTCGGCCGCATCGGTGTGCGCTACGACCAAGAGCCGTCCCGATGAGGACACGCCAAAGATCACGAAGCGACACTCGTCTGCGGAATGATCCGGGTCCGCGCCGGTGGCTGCGAGTGGATCGAAGAACACGGTAGAAGCTTCCTGGAACGAGACGCAGGGTTTCGGAGGTTCGCTCGGGCTTTCCGAACGTCCTACTCAAATGCCATGTGTTCATTCTAACACTGGCCACTTTGCTCTTCCCGCTCCCCCCGATTGACCTGCGGATCGGCGTTTGACGTGAGTCCCGATGGCTGGCGGCTGCTTTTCAACCGCAGGGATCAGTTGGATAGTGACATCATGATGGTGGAGAACTTCAAATGACCACCAAACTCGCACTGCTGATCCTGTTCTGCACGCCGCTGCTGGCCCAGGACTCGCGCGCTGCCGCGGGTCTCAAGGAAGCCTTACAGATCGGCGCCAGGAACGCCATCTCGCTCACCGGACGGCCCGACGGGTTTTTCAAGAACGAGGCCATCAAGATCCTGATGCCCAAGCCGCTGCAGACCGTCGAGCGGGGCCTGCGCATGGCCGGCATGGGTTCGCAGGTGGATGCTTTTGTGCTGAGCATGAACCGCGCCGCCGAGCGCGCGGTCCCCAAGGCCGGCAGAATTTTCGGCGACGCCGTCAGCACCATGACCTTTGACGACGCCCGCCAGATCCTCACCGGTGGCGATACCGCGGCCACGGAATACTTCCGGTCCAGAACCTCGGCGAAACTCGGCGAGGCTTTCCTGCCCGAAATCAAGAAAGCCACCGACGCCGTCGGCGCCACCAAGCAGTTCAAGGATCTGATGGGCCAGACCCCGCAGGTGCCTTTCCTGAAAACCGCAAGTTTCGATCTGGACGCGTATGTCCTCGACAAGACGCTCTCCGGCCTCTTCCACGTTCTGGGAGAAGAAGAACGCAAGATCCGCAAGAACCCGGCCGCCCGGGTAACTACGCTGCTCCGCGACGTGTTCGGAAAACGCTAAAGCCAAGGAATATTCAGGCTAGGATACATCTGTTGGCCCACAACGTGCTTAGGGCTTACTAAGCCACATTACATTCGCAGAAAGCCTTTTGGCTCAAGCGGGTGCGACGGGGACCTTCCAAATCACGGAGGTTGTCTATGAGGTTTCATCAGAGGAATCTGGTACTGGTAATCGTAATTACCCTTCTTACGGGACTGCTCGCAGCGCAAGCCACGGGACGTCTCGTTGGTTCAGTCACCGACCCGACCGGGGCCTCGATCCCGGGAGCGTCCATCGGCTTGCTGATGCCGGGAGGCAGCAAACCGCTGCTGACCACGGTCACCACCGCGGACGGCTTATTCAGCATGGTCGGAGTTCAGGCCGGCGTCTACGACCTGGTGATCGAAGCGCAAGGATTTCGCAAGTACACCGAGAAGGGCGTGAAGATCGATCCTGCTCGCGAAACCTCGCTGTCTGCCATCAAGATGGAAGTCGGCACGGTGTCGGAAGTCGTGGAAGTCTCCGGCAGCGTACAGACCGTGCAGACCACCAACGCCGAGATCTCGGTAACCATCGACAAAGAGCAGGTCCGCCAGCTTCCGGTGCTGAACCGGAGCCCCTTGGCCTTGATCAACACCCAAGTGGGTGTGATCTCGGGCACGCGCTCGACCACCGTGATCAACGGACTGCGGACCAGCTTTGCCAACGTGACGATCGACGGCATTAATAT
>CAYPHP010000703.1:0-2916 GCA_964410045.1 uncultured Acidobacteriota bacterium
TCCTCGCGGCAGAGCGCGGCCGCCGGCTTGAAGGCCACCTCCAGCACCGGGTCGCGCGCCGTGCCCGCGGCGTAGTCCTGGATCTGCTCCACCAGCGAGGGAACCAGGTTGAAGTTCACGCGGACCTGCGGAAATTCCTCGATCATCGCGGCCATGCCGTAGTAGTCCTTCAGCGCATGCATCCGCGTCCAAGGCAGCCGGTATTCTCCGGTGATCAGGTCCTTGTAGTACGGCTGATGCATGTGCCAGAAAATCAGGACGTGGATCATGCGCTGAGGATTTCCTTCAGATCACTCTGGAACCGCCGGTAGGACTCCAGCAGGTCGGCGGTGGCCGGGACTTCATCGCTCTTGGCCTGGAAGATCTTGCCGCCTTCCCGCTCCACCAGCACGCCGATCTTCTCGCCGATCAAGAATCCGGACGCGCCCATCAGCATCACTTCTCCTTGCGCGGTAGCTTCCAGCAGGGCCACGAAATTGTCCCGCACCGCGCCGAGTGAGCGCGGGTACGCCGGGAACGAACGTAACGTGAATCCCCGTTCGATGAGCTTCGGCAGGGCGACGGCAGGGTCCAGGGCCATGGGTCCAAAGGCGATAGTAACAGGGAATGTGGAACGCGGACTGCGGAGTGCGCCGCCGTCAGGAGACGGCAGCGGTGAACCACAGCACCAGGACCGCGTAGTAGGCCAGCGCGATCAACGCGGCCAGCCCGAAGTTCTTCGGCCCGGCGCTGGGGCTTCCGTGAATCTCGCGGTAATAGTAGTAGGCGCTGCCCACCACCAGGGCAAGGCCGCCGATGGTCACCGCGATGGCCAGCAAGCTGGTCAGGTTGGAGACTTCCCTCCGGCCCACCAGCATCCCGACTTGCACCGCGCCCGCGGACAAGCGGCCCGTCGAGTAGCTCAAGATGATCCACACCAACGGGAGAATCATGCCCAACGGGTAAGCCCACTCTTCACGGCTGTAATAGAGCATCGCCACGATCACGATGTAGATGCCGCCTTCGAAGCAGTGGAGGAGAAGGAATTCAGGCTCTTCGAAGCTGACGCTGGCAAAGAGCAGCGCCATGACAACGGCCAGACCTGCGACGACCCGGTTCATAGGCCACCTCGCTGGCTCTATGTTGGCCCGATTACAGTGAATGTCAAGATGAGATCAGCCACCGAGGCACCGGGGCACCGAGCCGGAAAGGATGCCGATCTACAGGTTGTCCGTCTCGGTGCCTCGGTGCCTCGGTGGCCAAGGGCCCTGGCACTAGTTCTGGACGCGCGCGGCGCGCTTGACCGGAACGTAGTCAGTCGGCACGGGGATCGATTCCACCGGCGCGGTCTGCGCGGGGCCCAAGCGCACGATGTGCGGCGTGATCAAGAGGAGCACTTCGGAGTCGGAGTTCTGGCGCATCTCGTCGCCGAACAGCAGGCCGAGACCCGGAATGGCGCTCAGACCCGGCACCGCACCGCGCGAGCGGGATTCGCTCTGGTCCAGCAGGCCGCTCAGGATCACGGTCTCTCCGTCGCGCACCCGGACCTGGGTCTGCACCTCGCGGTTGCTGATCCCCGGCATGCCGTTCAGGCTGTTGCCGCTGAGCGCGCGGCTGGCGATCTCGAGGGCCAGCGTCACGTCGCCATCGTTGTGGATCCGCGCCGTGGCCTTGATCTTGAAGCCCAGATCCTCGAACGTGAACGCCGGGAAGGGATTCACCAGAGTCCCTTGCTGTTGCTGCTGGAGCGCGTCGCCGGAAAGCAGGATGGGCGAGAAGGAGGCCATCACGATCGGGTAGCGCACCCCAAACGTGTAGGTAGTAGAAGTTCCGTCGGCGGCGCGCATCTCGGCGGTCGTCAGGCTGCGCAACAGCGACTCGGAAAACGTGGCCTTCAGGGTGGCGCTTGGTACGGTGACGCCGAACATGGTCCGTCCGCCGCCGAATACGCCCAGCGCCGACGCCGATCCGCCGACGGAGGAACCCACAGTGCCGAAAAGCTGGCGTAGCGGCACGGCATTCCCGCTCTCGACTTTGCCGTCGCGGGTGAGTTTTGAGGCTGACGTCGACAGGTTCGGCAGCAGGCCCAACTCGCGGATCCTGCTGGAACTGACTTCCACGCTCTGCAGGCTGACGTAGACTTCCGACCGTCCCAGGTTCAGCGAACGCACGATGCGCTCGGCCGCAAGAACTTTGCCCGCCGGTCCCCGCACCGTGATCAGCCGGCGGGAAAGATTCACGGTGATGAAGTTCAGTTCGAGAATGGTGCGCAACAGGTTGGCCACTTCATTGATCGCTTCGGGAGTGGTGAACTGTCCGGCATCGAGTTGCTGGACCATTTGCCGTTCGAGCGCCAGCCGCTTCACGTTGGAGTCTGGCGCGACCAAGGCTTCGGTTGCAGTGAGGGGCGCGACAAAAGTTCCGGTGATCAGCCCGACAGCGCGGAGCGCTTGCGCAAAGTCGGCGTCGGTCAGCTCCAGGCGCGCGGTCACCGGTTTGATCTCGTCGTCGAACGTAAAGCGGATCCGGTAGGCCGCCCCGATGGCCAGATAGAGGGCCCGGGTGTCGCCGCGCAAGAGCCAGGACTGCCTGATCGTACGCGGCTCCAACGCCAGCACCGGCTCGCCGAGTTGCTCCGGCGGTGGCGGCGGAAGATCGACGATCGGGTTCGCCTGAGGGTGGAGCCGGGCCATCGCTGCATCCCGCTGGTGGCGCGAGAAATCATTATTGGGATCGAGCTTCACGGCGGCGTTGAGCGCCTCCACCGCCGCAGCGTGGTCCCCTTGATTCATCAGCCGCAGGCCGTCGGACACCAAGCGGAAAGCAGCCCGCTGACGAGCCGTCTCGCGGCGGGTGATGTAGAGGATGTTTCTGGGCTCCAGCCGCGCAGCGTCCGCAAATGCCTGGTAAGCCTTGCCGGGGTCGCCGGCCTTCTCG
>CAYPHP010000704.1:0-2915 GCA_964410045.1 uncultured Acidobacteriota bacterium
CGGGTGATGGCCATCTCTTCCGGATCGCAGCCGAATGCCGCGGCCAGCCGGCGACGCACGCTTTCGATCTGCGGCTCGAGGACCTGCCACATGTGGTAGACCGGTGCCTGGTTCGAATAGTCGAGATAGCGCTTCATGGATTCCTGGACGATCCGCGGCGACGGCGATACACCGCCGTTGTTCAGGTTGATGTAGCTGCGGTCGACGGTGAAAGCGTTTTGCGCGGCAAGCCAGAAGTCTTCGTCCGCGGCCAGTTCCGCAGGCGTACGATTAGCCGCGGCTCGGGCCAGGGAAGCCATCCAACCGGCAACCGGCAAGGCCAGCACGTCACGTCGGGAAAGCATGGGGACCTCCGGACCTACTTCTTCTTTACCGCCACCATCTCGATTTCAATGCGCGCTCCGCGTACCAGGCCGGCAACACCGACCGTGCTTCGCCCCGGACGGTCGCTCTTGAAGAAATCCAGGTAGACCTTGTTCATGGCGTCGAACTGGGTCAAGTCGGTCATGAAGACGGTGACCTTGACCACATCGCCGAAGTCGAAGCCGGCAGTCTTCAGCACCTCACCCAGGTTGTTCAGACATTGCCGGACTTCGTCGGGAAACTCCTTGGGGAATTGATTGCTCTTATCTTGCCCCAGTTTGCCGGCCAGATAGAGCGTGTCGCCCACCTGGACCGCGTCGCTGTAAGGACGGGTGGGGGCCGCGCCCGGCAGGTTGTGATACTTGCGCTGGGCCGCAGCCGGCGCGATGGCTACCGCGAGAAACAACACAATGGTCGCGAACTTCTTCATGGATGTCTTCCCTCCGAGGCGATCATGATACTACGGCCTCCATGGTAGGATCGTGCCTTATGCACTCGCGCTCGTGGGCGGAGATCGGCTTACTCGCGGCAGTCATGGCAGCGTCGGGATACGGTTTCTGGTGGCGTTTCGGGAAAGTCGCTCAAATCATCCGCTCGGCCAAGAAGGATCCCGGCTTCAAGCTGGCGCCACTCGGCCCGCGGATTGCCAAGTTCATTTGGGAAGTGGTGCTGCAGGGGCCGGTGATCCAGCAGCGCCCGCTGCCGGGTTTGGCGCACGCTTTCGTCTTCTGGGGATTCTGCGCCTTCGCCCTGGTCACACTGAATCATTTCGCACTCGGGTTCAACCTCGAGTTGCTCTCTCCGAACGGCTTCTTCGGACGGATCTACTTCTTCCTGGCCGCGCTGTTCGCCGTGGCGGTGGCCGTGTCCATCGCCGGGCTGGCGATCCGCCGATTCATCGTACAGCCCAAGTGGCTGGGCAAGGTTTCCTACGAGTCGGGATTCATCTCGTTCCTGATCTTCACGCTGATGGTCACTTACCTGGCCGACTACCTGCTCCATCCGGCCGGGCCGTTGTGGGTCTGGTGGGCGCACACCATCTGCCTGCTGGTGTTCATGCCCCTCATCCCACACACCAAGCATTTGCACCTAGTCCTCAGCCCGCTGACCGTCTTCCTGGAGCGCGACGGCTTCAGCAAGATTCCTCCGCTCGAAGGCGACGAAGACTTTGGTTTGGACACCGGGAAAGACATCACCCAGCTGGTTGCCCTGCAGGCGTTCTCGTGCGTCGAGTGCGGCCGTTGCCAGGAACATTGCCCGGCTCACAACACCGGCAAGGAGTTGAACCCGAAGGAAATCATCCTGGGTTTTCGCCACTACCTGAACGAGAACGGGTCCGGAGCGGAGGCGGCACTGCTGGGCAAGCACTTGTCGCAGGAAGCCGCGTTCCAATGCACGACCTGCGGAGCTTGCGAGTTTCAGTGTCCGGTTGGCATCCAGCATCTGCCGATGATCATCGGTCTGCGACGCGGCGCCACCAACACCGGCAAGTGGGAAGACGATTACGGCAACAAGCTGTTCCTTAACCTGGAGCGCAACGGCAATCCATTGGGCTTCCCCTCGGCGGAACGCGAAAAGTTTATCCAGAAGAACGGACTGCCGCTGTTCGACGGCAAGCAGGAGTATTGCCTCTGGCTGGGATGCATGGGAGCCTACGATCCGCAGGGCAGGGAAATCGTTCTGGCCCTCGTCCGCGTGCTCGACCATCTGGGCATTACTTACGGCGTCTTGTCCAAGGAGCGCTGCACCGGCGACTCCGCACGACGCTTGGGGAATGACCTGGCGTTCGGCCAGCTTGCCGAAACCAACTTGGAAACCTTCAAGACCGGCGGGGTGAAGAAGCTGCTGTCCATCTGTCCGCACTGTGTGCGGACCTTGTCAGAGGACTACAAGGAGTTCGGTGCGACGCTCCACGTGGAACATCACAGCGAGTTGCTGGCTCGCCACCAAGCCCGTCTGCCGAAAGCCGCGGCTGGCGAGACCGTGGTCTTCCACGATCCCTGTTACCTGGGGCGCTATCGCAACGTGTACGATCAGCCGCGCCAGGTGGCGTCGGTGGCCGGGCCCGTGATCGATCCGCCGAGAGCGCGCGAACGGTCGTTCTGCTGTGGAGCAGGCGGTGGGTTGGCGTTCCTGGGCGAAGAGAAAGGCACGCGCGTGAATCGGGCGCGCGCTGAAGAGTTGGCCGCTACCGGAGCGCAAGTCGTGGGAGCGGCATGCCCGTTCTGCGCCACGATGTTCCGCGATGCGCTGGCCGACATCTCACCCACGCCGCCGAAGCTGATGGATATCGCCCAGCTTGCCGCAGCGCAACTGCCTGCGGCAGACAAGTCCTAGTGAGAATGTCCCGCCTTCGAATCCTGTTCGTCTTCGGGACGCGACCGGAAGCGATCAAGCTGGCGCCACTCATTCAGGAACTCCAGGCTCGCCGGCGATTCCGAGTCCGGGTCTGCGTCACCGCGCAGCACCGGCAGATGCTCGATCAGGTGCTGAAAGCATTCTCGCTGAAGGCCCATCACGACTTGCGGATCATGCGCCCCGGACAGGACTTG
>CAYPHP010000705.1:0-2905 GCA_964410045.1 uncultured Acidobacteriota bacterium
AACGCCGCAGCCTATGGGACGCAGCCGCGTTCCGGTGGATCGATTGGATCCATCTTCGGCTCCACCTTCGCCACTTCGCCCACGGCCGCCACCACGTTGCCGCTCCCGCTGGCGTTAGGCGGCATCAATGTGGAGATCAACGGGTCGCTGGTTCCGCTCTTCTTCGTATCGCCGACCCAGATCAACTTTCAGTTCCGCTGGGAGACCCTGACCTCCAGCACGGTGACCGTGGTGGTCCTGGGCGGCGGGGTTCGCAGCGCTCCCCAAACCGTATCGATGCAGGCGGTGGGGCCGGGATTGTTCTCGATCAACTCGCAAGGGAGCGGGCAGGGGGCGATCCAAATCGCGAACAGCACGACGTTTGCTGCGCCGGCGGGGAGCATTCCAGGGGCCCAGGCGCGCCCGGCGAATCGCGGGGAGTACATCACCATCTATTGCACCGGCCTGGGCAATGTCAGCAACCGCCCTGCGAACGGCGCGGCGGCGCCGGCCAGCCCGCTCTCCACAACGTCAGCCACACCCACGGTGACCATCGGCGGAGTGGCGGCTTCGGTGACATTCGCCGGCTTGTCGCCGGGCTTTGTGGGTCTTTACCAAGTCAATGTGCAGGTCCCGTCCACAGCGCCAACGGGTGACGCCGTTCCGGTGGTGGTGACGACTGGCGGGGTGGCGTCGAACTCCGTCACGATCGCGGTGCAGTGAGGTTCTGACCCTGTCGCTGGCCCACGCAGGTCCCAAAGGCTGAGTCGTCCAGAGATTCGAATCTCGACTTGGCGGTCCTATCGAAACCGCAGGCGGACGCCTACCCCACAGGCCGCTTGCATCACGTCAAGCCGGTGGCACACCAAGGCCGGTGCCGGAAGGTGGTGTGCGGACCGAACGGTGGGACGACCGCCCTTCCGACAAGGCCGGGAAGGGTCACTTCACTTCGACGGAGAACTTGACGCCGGCGTACCGCGGAGGATAGCAGGCCGCGTTGTCGCAAGCCTGGTATCGCATCCGGCCCTCGACGGTGATCGTCCCGGCCTTGGATCCGGCGGGGACCACGAATTTCGCTTTCAGCGTCTGGACGCCTTCGTAAACGGAGAGCTTCTTGTTCGGAGCGAACGGGAACGACTTCAGTTCCGGTTGCGGGTAAGTGTCCACGATGTGCTTCAGCCCTGGCGCAGTCCACTCCATGCGGGTGGGCAGCATGAACTCCTCGGTAGGCTTGTGGGAGTTGATGTGGTAACCGCGCTCCACGGCAAAGGCCACCGGCGCCTCAACCACGGTTCCGGCGCGCGCCTTCAACGGCTCGGAAGGAGGAATCAGCGTGACGTATTGCTTGGGACCCGGGGAGAACTGGGCCATCAGCAAGAGCACTGCAGCGGCGAAGGTCATGGCTAGAGCAGTTCCCGGATCTCTTTCTCAAAGACGTCCCGGCTGACCAACCCGACATGGCGGCTGCGGATGTTGCCCTGGCGGTCGATGAGGAAACTGGTGGGCAACCCGAAGATCCCGCCCCACTCCTCGGCCGTGGCTTCCGTCCCGATCACGATGGGATAGTTCATCTTGGACTTCTCGGCGTAGGGCTTCACCACTTCCGCGCCTTCTTCGTCCATGGAGATGCCGACGATCTCGAAACCCTGCGGGCCGTAGCGGTCCTTGAACTCGATGAACCAGGGGATCAGCACCGTGCAGGGCTGGCACCAGGTGGCCCAGAAATCGACGAGGACCACTTTGCCTTTCAGGTCTTCCAGGCTCACCACGTTACCGGCGAGGTCCTTAAGGACCATCTTCGGGGCGGGCGAACCGACCTTGCCACGCGGCGCAGCTCCGGCGGCTCCCGCCTGGGGTCCGGCGGGATCGCTGCGGATCCAGACGAAGATCAGCGCCGCCGACACCAGCAGGATGGCGATGGTCAGCAGCTTCGATCCCGTCGAGGCGGCCGGAGGCGCCTGCGCGACGGGTGCGGAATCGGGTTGCGGCGCCGGGTTAGCAGTACTTTCGTTCATAGGTTCTCGCTTCTCTCGATATTGTTCAGGGTGGTGCGCGCGTCCGGCGTCCCTACAGCGCCAGCCGGTTCAAAAAAGACAGATACCCCGCCAGCCGGGTGAACTGATTGCTGGCGATCAGGACCCCGAGAAGGACCAGCATGACGCCGCTGGCGACTTCCAGCCGCCGCAGATGCTTGCGGAAGCGCTGGTAGAACTTCAGAAAACGGTTGATGCCCAGGCTGGTGAGCAGAAAGGGCACGGCCAGGCCGAGCGAATAGATCGCCAGCAAGCCGATGCCGCGGGCGACGGAATCCTGCTGGGCGGCCACCGCCAGGATGCCGGCCAAAATCGGCCCGATGCAGGGCGTCCAGCCGAACGCAAACGCCAGGCCCATGACGAATGCGCCGATCACCGTTGCCGGCTTGGCGGTGTCGTGGACGCGGGTGTCGCGATACAAGAATCCGATCTTCAGCCAGCCGATCATGTGCAGGCCGAACAGGATAATCAGCAGGCCGGCGATGCGGATGAGGATGGACATCTTGCTGAGCAGGATCTGACCCAGCCATGATGCCGTAGCCCCCAGGCTGATGAAGACAAAGGAAAAGCCCAGGATGAAGAAGACGGAGTGGATCAGGGTCCGCCGCAAGAGATTCGGATCGTCGCTGCTCTTGAGCTGGTCCAGGCTGGCGCCGGAGATGATCGCCACGTAGCCGGGCACCAGCGGGAGCACGCACGGCGACAGGAACGACACCACACCGGCCAAGAAGGCCCAGATGGCCGAGACTTCAGGCATAAACATTCATTATATATGGCGTGGCCGCGGAACGCGCCCGGGAGGCCAACTGGGTGTGCGGCATGAGAGTGACACCTTGGGTTCTCCTTCTCTCGCTTCAGGATGCAGAACCGGCGAACCGGCTAAGGCCGACGAA
>CAYPHP010000706.1:0-2895 GCA_964410045.1 uncultured Acidobacteriota bacterium
ATCCCGTTGCGCACGCCCAGCAGCCGGCAAATGTCGAAGTGCTCCCGGGTTTGCGGCTTGATCGATTCATCGGCGGCCACCACGAACAACACGATGTCGATGCCGCCGGCGCCGGCCAGCATGTTCTTCACAAAGCGTTCGTGGCCGGGTACATCGACAAACGAGAGCTGGAGATCGCCGATCTCCAGGTGAGCGAATCCCAGGTCAATGGTGATCCCGCGCCGCTGTTCTTCCTCCCAACGGTCGGGATCGGTTCCAGTGAGGGCTTTGACCAGGGAACTCTTGCCGTGATCGATGTGACCGGCGGTCCCGATGACGACCGACTTCACCGCACGGCTCCGCCGGCTTCGACGGTAGAGATTTCATCCGCGATGCGGGCGGCAGCGGCGGCGGGATCGGCAGCCGCAGTGATGGGACGCCCCACCACGATGTAGTCGGCGCCTTCGGCGACAGCTTCGGCGGGTGTGGCGGTGCGTTTCTGATCGTCGGCAGTCGCCGCCCACGCCGGACGGACGCCCGGATTTACCAGCAGAAACCCTGGACCGAAGGCGCGGCGCAACGCGCGCATTTCGCGGGATGCGGCCACCACGCCGTCGAGACCGGCCTCGTGCGCGGACGCGGCCAGCTTCATCACCTCGTCTTCGGTGGCGGAAAGGCTGGTGAGAATCGTGACGGCAATGACTTTCGTTTGTGGATGAACCTCACGCGCCGCGGCGACAGCAGCCCGCATCATCTCCGCGCCGCCGGATGCGTGAACGTTGAAGATGTTCACGCCCAACTTGGCCGCTTCACGGGCCGCGGCGGCCACGGTGCGCGGAATGTCGTGGAACTTCAGGTCCAGAAACACGGGCGATCCGCGCTCGACCAAGGTCCGCACAACGTCCGGACCGGCTGCGGTGAACAACTGGCTGCCCACTTTGAAAAGTCCGGCGCGCCCTTGCAGTTTTTGGTACAAGCCCAAGGCCGCATCCCGATCGGAATAGTCGAGCGCCACCGCCAGATGGTTCATGGAAAGAAGATTAACACGGGCAACGACGCGTCCGGCGGACGGGCTTACATCACCCGCCGCAGCGCCAGCGGCTCCAGACGCACGCGAGCACGGCCCTGGTGTTCCATGTCCAGTTTCCGCGCGGCTTCGCGGGAAAGATCGATGATGGCCGAGCAGCACCACGGGCCACGATCGTTGATCCGCACCAGAACGGCCTTCTGGTTGTGCAGATTCACCACGCGCACCAGGCTGCCGATGGGAAAACGGCGGTGCGCCGCAGTCATCAAATGCATGTTGTAAGTTTCGCCGTTGGCGGTTTCCAAACCATGAAACGCCTCTCCATACCAGGAGGCGATTCCCTCCTCCGGATGCGGCAGGAGGGCGCGCGGCGGAATTCCGGTTACTCCGGCGTCCAGACTATGGACCGGGGCAGCCAACGGCACAGCAATCAGAAAAGCAGTACCCAGACACACGGCGCTTCGCATCATAAAGAGTCAGCTCCGTAGTTCGCAAATTACCCCCAGGGGGACAACGTAGGGGCGCGTTAGATTGAAAGGAGATTCTATCAAAAACATTCTCTTGCGGCAACGCTTGATTCGCGCTACCTTACGTATCAAGGAGTTACAGGGAGAAACGACTGATGCCTAATGGTTCGTCCAACTGCTCCTCTGCGATGCCGGTGGTTCTGACGATAGCGGGATTTGATCCATGCTCGGGGGCTGGAATAGCCGCCGACCTGAAGACTTTGGCGGCCAACAACTGTTACGGCGTCGCCGCCATCAGCGCTCTGACCGTGCAAAACACCTCCGGCGTGCGTTCGGTGGAGCCGGTGAAAAGCAAGATTCTCGGCGAGATGCTGCAAGCCATCGCTGAGGACGTCCACCTGTCGGCGGTCAAGATCGGCATGCTCGGCAACGCGGAGAACGCCCGCGTGGTGGCGGCGTTCCTGCAGAAACTGGAAATCCCGGTGGTGCTCGATCCGGTGGTGCAGTCCTCCAGCGGATCTGTTCTGCTCGACGAAAAAGGTTTGAAGGAAGTGCGCGGATCGTTGATGGCGCGGGCCACGGTCATTACTCCGAACCTGGCCGAGGCCGCCTTGTTGGTCGGATTCCCGGTGAACAACGTGGACGAAATGAAGAAGGCCGCCGCGGAACTCGTGGCCGCCGGAGCGCGAGCCGTTGTGGTTACCGGCGGACACCTGGAAAAGCCCATGGACGTGCTTTTCGACGGCCAAAACTGCGTGATTCTTCCCGGCGATCGCGTGAAGACCAACCACACCCATGGCACCGGCTGCGCCTTTTCGTCGGCGCTAGCCGCCGGCTTGGCTCAGGGCAAGAGCCTGGCGGAGGCCGCGGTGCTGGCCAAGGCTTACGTCTTCACCGCCCTCGAGCGCAGCTTCGCCGTAGGCGCCGGTCCGGGATCGCCCGACCACCTCTACCGCCTGCATCCGAATCAAGTCTTCCGGGCCGGTGGCGCGGAACCGCACCACATGGAAACGGGACACCGGTAATTGCAAATCTCAGGAGGGTTCTGCATGCGCTTCGCGATAGGTGTTTTCATGCTCGCCGCTCTGGCTGTGGCCCAGCAGCGCGATTTCAGCCAGGTCCAGATCAAGGCCGAGAAAGTTGCCGGCAACGTGTACATGCTCACCGGTTTGGGCGGGAACATTGGAGTTTCCGTGGGCGAGGACGGCGTGCTGATCGTCGACGACCAGTTCCTGCCGTTGGCTGCCAAGATCCAGGCGGCGATCAAAGGCATCACCGACAAGCCCATCAAGTACGTGCTTAACACTCACTTCCACGGCGACCATACCGGCGGCAACCCGGAGTTCGGCAAGAACTCCGTAATCGTGGCCCATGACAACGTGCGCCGCCGCCTGCTGATTCCTCCCACCAACCCGGCGCAAC
>CAYPHP010000707.1:0-2891 GCA_964410045.1 uncultured Acidobacteriota bacterium
GCGGATTGGCAAAGTAGGGATACCAGTTGCCGGTGCCGGACCCGAAGTACGCTTCCCGGGTCTTGCGCACGGCGTCGGCCTGGACTTCATTCACGGCGCGCTGCAGCTCGGTCGAGACCAAGCGGAGGGTGACCCTTTTTTGCGTCTGATACTCACTGAAGGCTTGCTGGACCTCATGGGCTCGGGTGCTGCGGTCGTGTTTGGGACCTTCGTAGGCCCGCAGCTTGTTCTTGCCTTGCAGCAGGACCACGCCGTACTGCCGCTGGATCTCCCAGCCCAGGTACTTGAACAGCGCCAGGTTGGACAGAAGATCGAGGTCCGGGTTCTGTTGCGAGCGGGCCAGCGATAGCGCGCCCAAGAGCACTTCCTGGCTCTGCCGCTTGAACTCGCTGCGGTCGGCCGGGGAGGGAACCGGCACGGTCTCATCCAGCAGCCGCCGCGCGGTGCTGTGCTTCACCGTCAATTGAAAGATGTAGCGCTCGCAGAAGGCCCGGAACAGCGGGCTCAGGTGCACGTCGTGACGCACGTTGTCCACACCCAAGACCAGGTTCTGGAGGCGCAACTCCGGCGCGTAACGCGTGAGTTTCAGGGTCTCGCGGATCTGCTCTGCCGTCAGACGCTGAAAGAGGGCCATGGGGGACCGACGGGAAATCTTATCATGGCGACGGCGAGGGTCTCACCACAGAGGCACAGAGGACACAGAGGGAGAAATAGGCTATCTCTGTGTTCTCTGTGCCTCTGTGGTGAGTCTTCCTCAGCGTCTCTGCGGTGAAAGCAACGTCTGCGCGAAGCGCGCCGGAATTCCGAAGTTGGAACCACCGAATCCTTGGAGCATGGCGAAGTTCACTCCGATCACCTTGCCCAAGCGGTTGAAGAGGGGACCGCCGGAGCCGCCGGAACTGGTTTGCGCATCGTAGATGATGCGGTCGCGAAGCTGGTCGCCGATGTGACCCTGCGTGGCCAGAGGGCGGATCAGGCGGCGCGCGGCCAAGGCCGCCATGATGGCTTTAGGATTTCCTTGAGCCTCGGCCACAATCGCCCGCACCGTGGCTTCGTCGGTGCGCGCCAGGATGGCATCCAGTCCCGTGGGATAGCCCAACAAGACCACCGGATCGCCGATCACAGCGGCTTGGCGGCTGCCGTCCAGAGCGAGTGTCGCGCGGCGCAGGTCCGCCAGGCTGCCGTGCACAATCGCCAGATCCGCATCAGTGGAAATGGTCTGAGTGCGCATACGGAAGGCCCGCGGATCGCCGGGAAAGTAGGCGTTCATTTCCACGACGATCGGTTCGAGGGCGTCCTGTTCGGCCCTCTTCAATTCCGGATTCTGCCACCACGGCTCGACCACGTGATGATTGGTGAGGATGCGGGCGTTCTCGCCTTCGCGGCCGACCAGGAATCCGGTCCCGAAAAAATCCAAGCGAACTTCCGGCCCCGGACCGTCCAGGCCGACCTTGGCTTTTTCCTGAGGCTGCTGGCCCTGCTCCTCGGGATTCTCCACGGCCCAGCGCAGGCGGCGGCCGGAGAAGTGGTCGCGGAACGCCACCACCACGTGCAGCAGGCAGACGCTGGGCGCTGCCGAGCGGATGATGCTTTGCGCGATCCGCGCCTCCACGTCGATGCGCTTCAGGTGATCGGAGGTGTCGGTGAGTTCCTTGCGCAGCGCGGCCATCTCGCCCGCCGAGGCCGCCTTGTCCATTTGCTCGCGCAGTTTGCGCGATTGCTCTTCCACCTGCTGGCGATGCTCTTTGTCGCGCTCGAAATCCTCGCGCATCTTGCGAGTGCGCTCCATCAGGTCGCTTTGCTGCCTGAGGCCTTGTTCCAACTGGGCCACCACGCCGTAGGCCCGCTGGGTTTCCCTCCGCACGCCGCGAGAATAGAAATAGAACACCGCCGCCATGATCGCCGCCGCGCCAACTACCGAGTAAGCGCCCACCTTCAACATTCGGTTCAAACGCAGGGCGTCGCGTTTCATCTGCTCGGTGACCGCAAGTGCTTGAAAGGCGGTTTGGGACAGTTGAAAGCCTTCCTCGGCGAGGCGGACGCGCTCGAACGACTCGCGCTCGGCAGTCAAGGCGCGCAGTTGGACGCGCAGGCGGGCCTGCAGTTCGCGCGGATCCCATGGGGCCGCCAGGGCGTCGGCAGCGCCGAGGTCGAGCGCGGCGATTCGTCCTTCGGCGTTGTCCACCAGGGCAATGACGCGTTGCCCGGGAAGCGCCGGCAGCAGATCCGGCGGGCCATGGACGACGATCAGGCCGGCGGCTGTCTGGCGAACCGTCTCGGCATCGTCCGCCGCGATCACTTCGCATCCAGTCTCACGCAGCAGGTCGATCAGGGACTGGCGGGCAGTCGAATCGGTGGTCAGCAACACGATCTTCGGCGCGGGAGCGTCCACAGTGGGATCTTACAGGATTCAACACGGGGAAACTGGCGGAGGAAGAGGGATTCGAACCCCCGGGTGAGTTTCCCCACCTGCGGTTTTCAAGACCGCCGCCATAAACCGCTCGGCCATTCCTCCGCTCTCTATTGTAGCGTATCCCCTGGGAGCGCGGGCGTCCCGCCCGCACTAGTGGACTGTCTGCGAGCCGCGACTGTTAAGGAGCGGTTGTTAGGCCACCGAAACCACTCTGTCGAAAGTCGGGCGAGCAGGCGAGCGTGAACGAGCGGATATTCAGGTTAGCACCGCTCCCTGACGGTCGCGGCTCTCCTCGGAAGTTCCGATGGCTGCTGACAAGAGCCAGGGACAGGCTAGCCTGTCCTATTTGGGTCGCATGCTCTTGTAGGACAGGCTGTCCAGCCTGTCCACGGTTGGTCAACTCAGACCCAGCAGGCGCTCGGCGTTCTTGCGGTAGATCCGTTCCTTGTCTACCGCGCTCAGATCCAGGCTTTCGATC